>QMLM01000007.1 GCA_003646745.1 Deltaproteobacteria bacterium
CTTACGGAGAAGGAGATCAGAGAATCGATGCGAGAGGTGCGCCTTGCCCTTTTGGAAGCGGACGTCAACTATAAGGTGGTGAAGGATTTTATCAAGGGGGTGGAAGAGAGGGCAGCAGGGCAAGAGGTAATGGAAAGTTTGACCCCTGCCCAACAGGTGATAAAGATCGTCTATGAAGAACTGACTAGATTGATGGGCGGGGGAGAAAACAACAGTTTACGGTTAGGGGGCGCACTGCCTGCCTCCGTCATGTTGGTAGGGCTTCAAGGATCGGGTAAGACCACCACAGCGGGTAAGATGGCGGGATATCTGCGGGGTAGAAGGCGAAAGCCTTATCTTGTACCTGCCGACCCTTATCGGCCTGCAGCAATAGAGCAGTTGAGGAAGCTGGGGGAACTGTTAGGAATTGACTGTTACGTACCTGATCCCGGAGAGAGGCTGCTGCAGAGTGTTGAAAAGGCCACAGTGCAGGCCAAGACCCAGGGTTTTGATACCCTCATCCTCGATACTGCCGGACGTCTTCATATCGATGAAGAGTTGATGGAGGAACTGAGAGATATAAAAAGATTTTTGAACCCCCAGGAGATACTCCTTGTGGCCGATGCCATGACCGGGCAAGATGCGGTCAACGTGGCAAAAGGGTTCAATGAGGGCTTGGGGATAACGGGGGTTATCTTGACTAAAATGGACGGAGATGCCCGAGGAGGGGCTGCTCTGTCCATAAAGGCGGTCACCCAAAGGCCGATAAAGTTCGTTGGCACCGGGGAGAAACTCGATGCCTGGGAGGTCTTTCACCCTGATAGAATGGCTTCTCGAATATTGGGGATGGGCGATGTCCTCTCTTTGATAGAGAAAGCTCAGGCAGCCTTTGACGAGCGCCAGGCCGAGACCCTGGAGAGGAAGCTGAGAAAGGATGAGTTTACCTTGGATGACTTTAGGGATCAGTTGCGCCAGATTAGGAAGATGGGCCCCTTAGAGGATCTTTTGAGGATGATTCCCGGGTGGGGTAAGCTCAAAGGGGTTAAGGCGCTGTATCCAGACGAGAGGCAATTGGTGCGTCTGGAGGCCATTATCAATTCCATGACTAAGGAGGAGAGGAGAAATCATCAGATCATCAATGGGAGCAGGAGGCTTCGTATCGCCAAAGGAAGCGGTACCACAGTTCAAGATGTCAACAGGCTTTTGAAACAGTTCGTGATGACGAAGAAGATGATCAAGCAATTGAGCAAGAAGGGAAAGAGGGGGTTCCTCCCCAATGTCCTTCCCTTTTAATTTTTCCCTTTATCCATGGCCTGAAGGAAGGGGGGTGAAAATAGGCAAATGGCGGTGAAGATCAGATTGGCGCGGTTTGGGTCGAAGAAGAAGCCTTTTTATCGCATTATTGTGAGTGATGCTCGGGCCCCAAGGGATGGGAGGTTCATAGAGAGGGTCGGCACATACGATCCCCAAAAGGATCCACCCAGTATCCACGTTAATAAAGAGAGGATAGTGGATTGGCTCTTGAAAGGGGCACAGCCTACCCCGACGGTAGTCCGCTTGCTGAAGCGGGTGGGGATCAACACAGTCGCCAAAAAAGTAGTCTAAGTGGTGGTTCTGGGGGGCTGAAACACAAAAGGAGGTTGGGAGAATGAAGGAGCTAATTGAATACATCGCCAAGGCATTGGTGGACAATCCTGATGCGGTGAAGGTAACTGAGATTGAAGGTGAAAAGACATCTGTAATTGAGCTTTCTGTGGCCAAGGAGGATTTGGGGAAGATCATTGGCAAACAGGGTAGAACTGCCAGGGCTATGCGGACCATTCTAAGTGCTGCCTCCACTAAGAACAATAAACGGGCAGTCCTTGAGATTATAGAGTAGCTGGAAGGCCGTGGGAGGGGACCTCATTGTTATCGGAAGGGTCACACGGCCTCATGGTGTGAAGGGAGCGACCAGAATTGAATACTTTAATGAAGAAGACCCTCAATTTTTTAGCCGGTATAAAATAATCTATCTGCGGGGGGAGGAAGGAGATCCTCAGCCCTATCGGCCTATCAAGGCTCGTCCACACAAAAAATTTATCCTCGCCAAATTGGAGGGCGTACGGACCAGAGAGGAGGCAGAGAGGTTGAGAGGGAGTTGGGTATTGGTTGATGCTGCGGATCTTCCTCCCCTCGGGAAAGATGAATACTACTGGTATGAGATCTTGGGGATGCAGGTATTTACGGAAAAGGGGAGATATTTGGGCGAGCTGAGGGAGATCTTCCCCACAGGAAGCAACGATGTGTATGTGGTGAGGAAGGGGGAGAAGGAGTTTTTGATCCCCGCCATCAAAGATGTAGTCGTTGATATAGACAAAAAAGCCCGAAAAATGATCATTCATCCCCTGGAAGGGCTTTTAGAGGAAGATGATCTTTGACATCCTCACCCTTTTCCCGGAGATGCTCCGTTCCCCTTTGGAAGGTAGCATCCTGGGCAAGGCCCGCAAAGAGGGATTGATAGAGGTTAACCTCATTAACATCAGGGACTATGCTGAGGGCAAACACCGGGTAACCGATGATTACCCCTATGGTGGGGGGAAGGGTATGATCATGAAACCAGAGCCCATCATCAAGGGGGTAAAGTTGATTAAGTCAGTGGACCCTGCTGCATGGGTGATCCTGATGACCCCCCAAGGGATGCCCTTTAAGCAAGAAGTGGCAAAGAGGCTTGCCCAACTGTCCCATCTTGTCCTGATATGCGGTAGATATGAAGGGGTAGATGAACGGGTGAGGGACTTTGTGAATGAAGAGATCTCCATTGGTGATTATGTCCTCACGGGGGGGGAATTAGCGGCCTTGGTGTTGATTGACGTCGTATCCAGGCTGATTCCCGGCGTCTTGGGGGCAGAGGGAGCCCCTGATGATGATTCCTTCTCGCAAGGGTTGTTGGAATATCCCCAGTATACCCGACCGAAGGAGTATGAGGGCAGGAGAGTCCCAGAGGTGCTGCTTTCCGGTAATCACCAAGCCATTGAAAGATGGCGCCGAAAAGAGGCCTTGCGCAGGACTTGGCAGAGGAGGCCTGATCTATTAGCCAAAGCTGGGCTTTCTGAGGAGGATATGGAGATCCTTGCGGAGCTGAAGAGGTCATCAAAGGCGGATTGAGGATCTCAGGTTCCTTTGCCCATATATATATCGCACTTATTCACTATCCTGTCTATGACCGGCAGGAAAGGGTGATAGCTACTGCCTTGACTACTATAGATATCCATGATTTGGCCCGGTTGGCCAGGACTTACGGAGTAGGAGGATTTTATTTAGTTACTCCTTTAAAGTCTCAGCAGGAGTTGGCCAAACGAGTTGTCAATCACTGGGTAAGGGGGTGGGGTGCAGAATATAATCCGACCAGGAAGGAGGCCCTTTCTCTGGTAAGGGTAGCCGATGATCTGGAAGGGGCTGTGAAGGGGATTGAAGCAGAAGGGAGGCAGGCGGTAAAAACGATTGCGACGGCGGCTAGGCGTTATGCACAGGCGAGGTCTTTTATGGAAATATCCGATATTCTACGAAGGGACAGGAGGGAATCTTATCTCATCCTTTTTGGGACAGGCTGGGGGTTGACACGGGAGACGGTTAGTAGGTCTGATTATATACTGGAACCGATAGAGGGAAGAGATTATAACCACCTTTCCGTTCGGACGGCGGCTGCCATTATCTTAGATAGACTTTTGGGAGGGAAGTGAAATGAATGCTATAGAGGGTGTAGAAAAAGAACATCTGCGCATGGACATACCGGAATTCAGGGCAGGGGATACGGTCAAGGTCCATTTCAAGATCCAAGAGGGTGATAAGGAGAGGATTCAGGTATTTGAGGGATTGGTCATTCGCAAACGCAGGGGAAACACCAGAGCTACCTTCACCGTGAGGAAGGTATCCTATGGGATTGGGGTGGAGAGGATCTTTCCCCTATACTCCCCTTATATCGATAAAATTGAGGTGGTGAGTCGGGGTCGGGTGCGCCGTAGCCGTCTCTACTATCTGCGCGAGAGAAAGGGGAAGGCGGCCCGGATCAAAGAGAAAAGATAACGGGATGGAGAAAACACATCCAGACGAAGGATCCATAGAGGGGATCCTTTGCTCTCAAGGATACAGGTTGATAGCGGGGGTGGATGAGGCAGGCAGGGGTCCTCTGGCTGGTCCGGTGGTAGCAGCAGCGGTCATAATTGGTCCAAGGGAGGGGATTTCTGGGGTGCGTGATTCCAAAAGGCTCACGCCTGGACGTCGAGAAGAGTTGTACCAGATTATCACCTCTCGTGCCCTCAGCTGGGGGGTTGGAATAGTGGGCCCCCGAGAAATCGAACGGCACAACATCTTGGAAGCTACCCTCAGAGCCATGAAAGAAGCCGTCCTGAAGCTAAATCCATCTCCCGATTTCCTCCTGATAGATGGTACCTCTACCATCCCCATCGATATCCCCCAATGGTCTTTAAAGGGAGGGGATGACATTTGTGCTTCCATCTCTGCAGCCTCCATCTTGGCTAAGGTCACCCGTGACAGGTTGATGCTGGAATACCATCGCATTTATCCCCAGTACAACTTCGCCTCTCACAAGGGATATGCTACTAGGGAGCATTTGGAGGCCATCCAAAGATACGGATGTTGTGATATTCACCGAAGGACCTTCAAGGGCGTGAAGGAGCACATCGAGGTGACAGATGGGGGACAATAGGAAGGCCTTGGGGGACAGGGGAGAGGATTTGGCGGTAAGGTATCTGCTAAAAAGAGGCTATAAAGTCATCGAGAAAAATTATCGTTGCTTTTTAGGTGAGATAGACCTTATCGCCCGTGACAAGGGCACACTAGTATTTGTCGAAATCAAGGCCCGTAGCTCAGCAAGGTTCGGCCTCCCCCAGGAGGCGGTGAGCCCATTTAAACAGAGGAAACTTATTCAAGTAGCAAAGGCGTATATGGCAGAACGTCATTTGGGAGAAGCCATTGCCACGCGATTCGACGTGGTGGCCGTCCAACTTACTCCTTCCGGTCCGGAGATAGAACTCATTAAAGACGCCTTCCAGATGGGATGAGGAGGAGTTTATCTTCACCTCCACAATCTGTTGATATTCAATGGGCTGTACATTAAAGCGAAAAGGTGTTAGTTTTAATAAGATCTTTTAGCTGTGGGGAAAGCGGGAGAGGTCCTTTTGCAAGCCGAAGACTATGAGGATATCCCCCTCTGTTATTCGAGTTGAGGGAGTTGGGAGAATGTAAGATACCTCTTTTTCACCTTCTTCCTTGGCCTCTTTTTTAATGGTCAACACTGTGGCCCCGAAGCGCTCTCGAAGCCTGAGTTCTTCTAAGGTCTTGCCCACAAAACTCCTAGGGGCAGGGACCTCCAAAATAAGAAATTCACCCACTAAGGCCAATCGTTCCGAGTGCATTTTTTGTTGCAAACGAAAGGAAGTGGCCAGCCCTGAGGCCATATCTAGCCTAAAGATCTCTCTATTGTAGGCCTCTATTACATCGCTGCGTCGCACCGTCCCGATTAATTTTCCCTTATCCACCACAGGGATCTCTTCTAAGTTGAATTTTCCAAACAGCTGCATAACCATATCTAGAGATTCACTAGGCCTTACCACCGTTACCTCTTTATCCATGAGATCAGAGGCAATTATTACATTACTTACGGTTTCATAGTCCTTTAGGATGGGCCGTAAGGCCTCCAGGCAGATATGTCCTTGGATGCGGTTATCTTCCCCAATTACAAACAGGTGTGAATGGGAACTGGCCATCATACGGGTAACGAGCTCGGCCAAAGGTGCAGAGGGAGAGACCAATTCAATCTCCGGACGCATTACCTGGGAGACCCTTAGGGACTTTAGGACGTTGAGCTCTCTTCCTCCATGGATATTTACCCCTCGTCGGACCAATTTTAATGTATAGATGGACTCACGGGATAAAAGGGCTGAAATTACCATGCCTATGGTGCAAGCAAACATCAAGGGGAGTATGATGCGGTAATCAGCGGTCATCTCGAAGATGATGAGCATGGCAGTGATTGGAGCGCGGGTGGTACCGGCAACCACCGCCCCCATCCCGACAAGGGCATAGGCACCGGGGGAAGCGGTTGCATGGGGAAAGAGTGTATGAGCAAGTTGGCCAAAGGCACCCCCTAGAACTGCTCCCATAAAGAGGGAAGGGGCAAATATCCCCCCTGAGCCCCCTGAGCCAATGGTGATGCTGGTGGCCAAGATCTTCGCCACCAAGAGCCCTATCAAGATAGCTCCTAGCATCTCCCCGCGCAAGACAGGGGTGATTGTTTCATAGCCTACACCGAAGATCTGTGGGGAAAAGAAGCCAACACATCCAATAATAGCCCCCCCAATGGCGGGTTTAACAAATTCGGGTAATTTCCAACCCTCAAAAAAATCCTCCATACCGTAAAGAAGGCGAATAAAGGCATAGGCTACCCCCCCAGCTAAAACCCCTAATATCAGATATAGAAATAGTTCACTATAGTGAAGCAGGTCATAAGGGGGGACCTCAAAGGCGGGAAAGTTACCCAAATAGTGGCGGGACAATGCTGTAGCGATTACAGAGGAGACAACGATAGGGATAAAACGGGAGGCAGCAAACTCGCTGAGGATTATCTCTAAAGAGAAAAGGGTACCGGCCATTGGGGCGTTAAAGGTAGCCGCAATACCTGCTGCAGCACCGCAGGCTACTAAGGTTCGTAGTCGGTCCCCTGACACCTTCAATGCCTTGCCGATAACTGAGCCCATGCCAGAGCCGATCTGCACAATGGGGCCTTCACGGCCTACCGAACCACCAGAACCGATACATATGGCGGAGGCAAAGGCCTTGGCGAGAAATACCCGAGTTCGCATTCGCCCATCTTTTAAGGCTACGGCCTCCATTACTTCAGGAACACCATGTCCTTTGGCCTCAGGGGCAAAGAAATATACGATGATCCCCACTATTAAACCACCTGCCGTGGGGACTAAGACCTTTACCCAGAAGGGGGCTGCTAGGGCCATCACCAAGAGGTCCTTCCCCTCCATTCGGGTGAAGCTTCCCCAGCCTAATTGGGCAAATGCAGCGATCAGTTTCCTAAACCCGACGGCTCCATATCCCCCTATTGCCCCTACGATCCCCCCCATCACAATCATAAAGAGATGTTCACGGCGGGTAAAGGCGGCCGTGCCTCGCTTCCACCACTTTCTGATTTTGGGCAGTAGGATTTCTTTCATTTTAAACACCACAAACTTTGTATCTTAGATAATTGTTATAAGGAGAAAAGTCAATATTTATTGAGGAAATCCAGGACTCTCTCCATGAAGGTGGTTTTGTTGATGAAGGCTTAGAGGAATTTTTTCGTTAGTTAAAGAGGAGGCAATGAGAAAGATCTTGATCTGGGCAGAAAGGTTGTCTTATATTAAAGCTGGCAGATTTCTCCAGGAGGAGAGCGATGTTTTTTATCATCCGGCTGCTGAGTACCATGGTGGCCATCCTTATCATCGCCTATCTCTTACCAGGTGTAATGAGGGTAGATAGCTGGCTGGCAGCCCTGTTAGCGGCATTTTTGCTGGGGATCGTCAATGCGGTCATCCGCCCTCTTCTAATCTTGCTCACCTTACCCCTTACTGTCCTGACCTTGGGGCTTTTTCTGCTAATCATCAATGGGTTTATGCTATGGTTGGTGGCTGCCCTAGTGCGGGGTTTCCAGGTAAATGGTCTTTGGGGGGCGGTATTTGGCTCAATCCTAATCAGTATAGTGAGCTGGATATTGTCCAGCTTGGTAACATCTTGAAGGGTAAAATCGTTCTTTTCACTCTAGTCTCCTGGAGTTTCGAGTAAAAGAGACAGGTAAGGACCATGGAGAGGAAGGTGTGGAACGAAGGGATGGAGCTCCTGAGTCGTGAGGCCGTCGAGGAAATACGAACGGAAAGGCTCAAAAGGCAACTTAAGTACTGTTATGAGAATTCAGAGTATTATCGAAGGAAATTCAATGAAGTCGGGGCAAGGCCCCAGGATATCAAGACATGGGAGGACTTTCGCCAGCTTCCTATCCTTATGACCAAGGAGGAGGAGAGGGCGAGTCAGCAGGAGTCCCTGGAGCGTTTCGGGCACCCCTTTGGGATGCACCTTTGCGTCCCGCTGGAGAGGATCATCGTGGCCAAAACCACAGGGGGGACCACCGGCACCCCTACTTTCAGCTACTCTTTCACCCAACATGACCTGCAGCGATGGAACGAGGGGCTTGCCAGAGCATATTGGGTGGCGGGGCTTCGCCCCGGGGACAGGGTTCTTTTCTGTTTCCCCCTCTGTGGTGTGTGGGCGGGCTCACAGTTGAAGACGGTGCTCACCTATATGGGGATTCTCTCCCTCGATATGGGGGCGGAGCTGGGGGTAGGGAGAATCGTTGAATTTACCAAATGGATCAAACCCAATGTCCTCATGGCTACCCCCTCCTTTGCCGAAGCCTTCATGGAGAAATATCAGGAGTTAACAGGGCGTGAGGTTAAGGAGTTGGGGATAGAAAAGCTCCTTTTGACCGGAGAGCCTGGGGTAGGGATTCCCTCCATTAGAGAGAAGATGGAGCGGGCCTACGGGGGTCGCTGGGCGGACTATATGGCGGTTTGCAGTGAGGCCTTCTCCGGATCGTGTCTCACCGAGGAATATAAGGGGCTGCACGAGGTAGCGCTGGATCTCAGCATCTACTCCGATGACCTGGTAGATCCAGAGACCAAGGCCCCCTTGGAGGTCAAAGATGGCGCCATCGGCGAGGGGGTCATTACCTCCTTGGATCGTGAGGGCCTCCCTTTCATCAAATATGCCCTGGGGGATATCATCCAGGTCTTTACTAATAGATGCACCTGCGGCTACCCCGGATCAGGAAACAGATTTAAGGTGATAGGTCGCTTTGAGGACAGACTGATCGTTGACGGGGTGACGGTCTATCCCATGGCCATCAGGGATGTGATTACCTCTTTTTACCCCAGGGTGACGGGGGCAATGCGAATTGTCCTTACCGAACCCCCTCCTTACATTAAGCCCCCCTTGAGGATCAAGGTGGAGTATGGGATCGGGATGGAAAGTCACCAGCTGGCCGAACTAGAGGGGGCAATCCAGGAAAAGATGTTTGCTATGTATCGGATTCGATGCACCCTCGAGTTTCTCCCCCCCGAGTCCCTGGGCAGGGTGACCAAAAAGACTCCGCTCTTTGAGAGATACTATGAGAAAGAGGGTGAGAGGTGATAGGTTCTATTTCTTATCCGCAGCAAATAACCCCGCGGGTGACTATTTTGGGAAATCACTTTTTCTCCCTTTATCTGATCCACAGCCAGCCAAAGGTGATCATCGAGTGCGGGGTGCGGGCCATCGTGCCCCTGGTAATTGATCAAATAAAGGGATTGGGGATAGAGCTTGAGGAAATAGGTTTCATCTTTTTGATGCACCCCCACTTTGATCATGCTACGGGTGTAACCATCTGGAAGCAAGAGATGCCCTGGTTAAAAGTTGTCGGGACCCCATTGTGTCAAGAGGTCTTGTCCCGCAAAAAGACCATCTCCTTTTTTAGAGACCAGGATGAGGCCATTTCGGAATTCTTGGTGTCCCAAGGGGAAATCGATTTTGTTCCCCCTTTAGGTGAGAGACGAATTGAGATAGATCATCTCCTTTCGCCATCGGCCAACCTCGATATGGGGCCAGGGGTGACCTTACAGTTAATCGACGCCCCCGGTCACTCCTTGGGGGCAATTGCAGTATATCTTCCTGAGGATGAGATAATTTTCACCTCTGATTCCCTTGGCTTCTTTCTACCTCCCCGGGATTTTTTTCCTCTATATTTTGTAGATTACAGGGGTTATTTGGAGACTATTCAAAAATTAAGGGATTTTAGACCTAAATATATCGGAATTGCACACCAGGGGCACCTTCGCCAAGGGGAAGGTGATGACTTTTTTGCCCTGAGTAGGGAGCAAGCAGAAAGACTCCATCAGGAGATCGTTTATGACCTGAACAGGGGGGAGCTTTCCTCTCAAGTAGAGGAGAAATTATTTAGGCGTTTTTATAATCGGGAACTAAGGATCTATACCCCAGATAACATTAAAGGATGTTGCTCTTTGTTGGTGCGCCGCAGCGCCGAGGTGCAAGGAGTTATTGCAGATAATAGGGGGCCAACAATTCATCAGGATAGTAGACCTTAGTGGCCTTATAGAGGAGCTTTGCTTTGTATGGAACTTGAACACAAAGATCACGGCTGTAAAAAACTATGTCCATCGTGACAAAGCTGGCCTTCCGGTAATGTTTGAACCAATTGAACAATCCTTCCTGCTCTTGCTGTGGTCTCAATAGCCCTTGGGGAATAAGGACTGGGTATCTGAACCTAGCCGGTTGAAAGTTGGGGCCGGCCAAATCTCTGATTTCCCCATCGATCACCCAAACAGTGGCTTGGTCTGTCGGCGAAGGGAATTGGTGGATGATTGTTCCCTCCAAGTGATACAACTTGGACCCTTGTTGGAAATAAAGGGGGGGCTGTATTAAATTAGGGTGCGTTGGTTTAGATCTTATAAAGATTTCTAAGCTGAGGGCCTTTTGAATAGAGTAGGTTCTATAGAGGAAATATATAATGATCCCCGCCAAAGCAATTACAATGAGGAATATCCATGGTCTGTCCCGGGACATTTTGCCCCCTTATGCGGTTTTTTAGATTTTTGATCAATGTATGACAAATTATTTCGGAAATCAAGGATGACCATAAAAAGGGAGAGGTTACTATTTAGGCAGTTGGGTTTGACTTTTCCCATCATTTATTATAAAAGGTTTAAAGATATTGTAGACAAGAGGGTAGTATATGTCTGTAAAGGCAGTAAGGGGGTTCAGCGATATCCTTCCATCTGAGATCTGGCGGTGGAGATTGCTGGAGGAGCGCGCCCGTGAAGTCCTGGATGGATTTGGATTCTCCGAGATGAGGATTCCTATCTTGGAGAGAATGGAGCTTTTCTCCCGCAGTATTGGTGAGGAGACGGATATAGTAGAGAAGGAGATGTATACATTTGCGGACCGCAACGGTGACCTCATCACCTTGCGCCCTGAGGCCACTGCCTCTATGGCAAGGGCCTATATAGAACACAAAATGTATGCTTTTGATCCAGTGGCAAAGTTGTATTTCATCGGGCCTATGTTTAGATATGAGAGGCCGCAAAAGGGAAGATATCGCCAATTTCACCAGATAGATGTAGAGGTCTTTGGTATTTCTCAACCCATGATAGATGCCGAGGTTATGGCCATCTTGATGCACTACCTCTCCACCTTGGGGGTAAACGGCTGCGAATTACAGATCAACTCCCTTGGCTGTCCCCGTTGTCGTCTTCCCTATAAGGAGGACTTACGGACCTTTTTGAGGGATCACTCTCTCCAGCTCTGTCCAGATTGCCGCAGGAGGATGGAGAAAAATCCCCTGCGGGCCTTTGACTGCAAGGCCCAGGGATGCCAGGAGGTGATGACAGACGCCCCCCTTGTAGAGGATTATCTCTGTAGGGAATGCGCCGATCATTTTGCTGGGGTAAAGGCCTACCTGGAGTCCATGGATGTCCCTTACAGGGTAAACCCAAGGATGGTGAGGGGGTTGGACTATTATACCAGGACCACCTTTGAGGTAATTGCAGAAGGCTTAGGGGCGCAAAATGCGGTGGCCGCTGGGGGCAGGTATGACCATCTCATAGAGGAGCTAGGTGGACCGGGTGTCCCCGGTATCGGTTTTGCTATAGGGATGGAGCGTCTTATTCTACTGTTGCCCGATCAAGCCCACTTCTATGGCCCATCATTGTTCATCGCCGCCTTGGGGGAGGAGGCCCAAAGGGAAGCCTTTGCCTTAAGCTACAGATTTAACTTGGCTGGGGTGAGGTCGATGATAGACTATGAAGGGCGTAGTCTTAAGGCGCAGATGCGCAGGGCGAATAAGTTCCGCGCTCGCTATGTGCTGATAATCGGTGAGGATGAACTGCGCACGGGAAAGGCAATTCTCAGAGATATGGAAAAGAGCAAACAGCAAGAGGTTCCCTTCCCTTCCGTTTTTAAAGAGGTAATTAGTCGGCTAAAGGGAGGGAGTGTTTAATAATCCACGAAGCTCTTTAGTTTTTTGCTCCTGCTGGGATGACGCAGCTTGCGCAGGGCCTTGGCCTCAATCTGTCGGATCCTCTCCCGTGTGACGGAGAAATCTTGTCCCACCTCCTCTAAGGTATGATCGTATTTTTCCCCTATGCCAAATCTCATCCTTAAGACCTTTTCCTCCCTGGGAGTGAGAGTGGCCAAGACCTTTCTGACTTGTTCCACCAGGTTTTTGGTGACCACGGCCTCGCCAGGGGAGACCGCCTTTTTGTCCTCGATAAAGTCCCCCAGGTGGCTATCCTCATCTTCCCCTATCGGGGTTTCTAAGGAGATGGGTTCTTTAGCTATTTTGAGAATCTTGCGCACCTTCTCTACAGGCATCTCCATTCTTTCGGCGATCTCTTCCGGATGAGGCTCCCGCCCCAGCTCTTGAACGAGATAACGGGATGTCCTGATCAACTTATTGATGGTTTCAATCATATGCACGGGTATCCTGATGGTCCTGGCTTGGTCAGCGATTGCTCTGGTAATGGCCTGCCTTATCCACCAGGTAGCATAAGTGCTGAATTTATAACCCCTGGTGTACTCGAATTTGTCCACTGCCTTCATCAACCCGATGTTGCCCTCCTGAATGAGGTCGAGGAACTGCAGCCCTCTATTTGTGTATTTTTTGGCAATGCTCACCACCAATCTCAAGTTGGCCTTGACCAATTCATTTTTGGCCTCTTTGGCTATGGACTCCCCGCGATGAATACCCTCAAGGGCCTTTTTCAACCCTGCGGCAGAGAGCCCCGCCTCCTGTTCTATGCGCTGGATCTTCCGATAGGTGTTTTTTACTCCTTTCTCCAGCTCCACAAACTCCTCTTCGTTGAGTCCCCTCTCCTTAAAGAGGGACTTCTTTCTGGCGGGGTTTTTCTTCACCTCTCGCAGAAAAGACCTCAATCTTTGCGCAGGCACCCCTAATCTTTTGGCCGCTGCGGAGATCTCTTCCTCAGCCTTCTCAATCCTGCGCACCAGTCCCCTTAATTTATCTACGATGGCCTCGATCTGACGCTCTTTGAGGTTTATCTGAGTGAGGAGTGTAACCATCTCTTCCCGTCTTCTCTGAAGTTCTTCTTCACCAGCCTCTCCCTTTACCTTCAGCCTCTGAATCTGTTCATCGAGGAGCTTTACCCGATCTATGATTCCCAAGATCTTCTCCTTGAAGAATTGCTCCTCTTCAGCAAAGTCTTCGTCATCCTCAAAATCATTGGTGACATCCCTAATATTTATTTTTCCCTCACGAAGCCCCTCCCCTATATTTAAGACCTCCTTCACCGTCACAGGACAGTTGAGGATGACCCTGATTACCTCCTTTTTACCCTCCTCTATCCTTTTGGCGATAGCTACTTCACCTTCCCTGGTCAATAGAGATACCCGTCCCATCTCCCGCAAGTATAACCTTACAGGGTCACTGGTTCTGCCAATGAGGTTAAGGTCTTCAATTTCCTCCACTTTTTCTTCTTCGATAAATTCCTGTCCGACTTTTCGTACACCCACCCCCTTCTCCTCATCGATGACCTCGATATCCATCTCATCGAACGTCGTCAACATATCGTCCAATTGCTCGGAGGAGACCTCGTCCGAGGTCATGATCTCATCAACCTCATCAAACTCCAAAAGCCCTTTATCCTTCAAGGTCATAGTCTCTTTCTCCTTTTAAATCTCTTTATATATTATATCATAAACTTAGCAAAAAGTTCTCTAATCAAGACCTCTTTTCAACCTTTCTTCTTTAAGTTTGAGAGTTTTTTTGCGCAACAACAGGGAATTCAACAAGGCCTCATCTCCCCTTGTCTGTGCCTCTTTGATTCTTCTGGTGAGATCCTCCAGTTCTTTTTTTAACAGCTTCATCTTTATTTTGTTAAGGCAGTCTGAAACGATCCTTTCTGCGGTACCTTCCTCCATTTCCTCTTCCTGAAAGGCCAGGTGGAAGGCCATCTCGCTTACCCCTCTTTCCTCCAATTGGGGCGATAATCTGTCTAGGGAAAGGCCTCCATGGAGCTGGAAGTCTTGGATTACCAATTCAGCTATTGCCCGCAGATCTTGATCCTCTAGCCCATCCATTACCCCCTCTTGTGCCACCAGGGGGATGTACTCCGGGTGTTGAATCATCATTTGCACCAGTGTCTTTCCCGCCGATATATGTACCCTGGTTATCAATTCTTTACCTTCGTCCTCCTTTTTCCCTTTGCTTATTTTTCGGGCGGCGTCTAAAATCTTGGCCTCTTCCACCTTCACCTTCTCGGCCAGATGCCTGAGATAAAGGCCTCTGCGCACCCCATCTTTGATCTGAACAAGGAAAGGGAGGGCAGCTTCTGCCGCCTTGGCCCTTCCCTCCACTTCATCTAAATCATGTCCTTCCACTAAGGTCTCTATGGCATACTCCACTCCGCCGACTTCTCTCTCCCATAATGCCTGTAGTGAAAACCCCTTCTGAAAATAACTATCTGGATCCAATCCATCAGGCAATGGGACCACCTTGGGGAATAGATCTTCCTGGATGAAGATCTCCAAAGCCCTGACGGCCGCCTTTTTCCCCGCCTCATCGGGGTCAAATATTAAGGAAAACTCTTTGGCAAATCTCCGCAAGAGTCTTACTTGTCCAGGGGTGAGGGCAGTCCCCAAGGTAGCCACTACGTTTTTCACCCCCTTTTGCGACATGCTGAGCAGGTCAAAATACCCTTCCACAATGTAAACCCTGCCTCCCTCTTTCTGGATATACTTTCTAGCTATATTCAGCCCGTAAAAATTCTCTCCCTTTTTATAGAGGGATGACTCAGGGGAGTTGAGGTACTTCGGTTCTTTACCGTCCTCTAGGATACGACCCCCAAAGCCGATCACCCTGTCCCGCAAATCGAAGATGGGGAAGATGATCCTACCGCGAAACCTATCATACCACCCCCCTTTCTTGGGGATGATGAGACCCAAAGATTCCGCCTCTTTCAAATTTGCCCCTTTCTCCTTGAGGTAGGTCAGTAAGGCATCCCATCGCGAGGGTGCATATCCGAGTCTATACTCTTCCCATACCTCCCTGCTGATTCCCCTGCGCTGCAGGTAATCTCTGGCGTCCCTTCCTTCTTTCCCCTCCATTAGTTGATGTACATAAAACTTCAAGGCCAAGGTATTGATCTTGAATAGGTTCTCCTTCCTGTTATCCTTTGCCGTCACCCTGACCTCAGGGATTTTTACTCCGTATCTTTGGGCCAGGACCTTGGCCGCCTCCGCAAAGGAGATCTGTTCGTACTTCATGAGAAAACTGAATACGTTTCCGCCCACCCCACATCCGAAGCAATGGAACAGCTGTTTTTCCTCGCTCACCACGAAAGAGGGGGTTTTTTCTTGGTGAAAGGGGCAAAGCCCTTTATAGTTTCTGCCAGCCTTTTTTAAAGTTACATAATCGGAGATCACCTCCACAATATCTGCCCGCTGCCTTATTTCCTCCAATACTGCTTCGGGAATTAACCCCCCCATCTCTTCACCCCAATTTTACAACCGTGACCCCCAACCCACCTTCGTTCAGTTCTCCTGTGCGGAATCCTTTTACCCATTTATGCCCCTTCAGGTGTCCTTGTATTGCCTCCCTCAATCTCCCAGATCCGATTCCATGGATAATATGGACCTTTCCCCATCCCCTTAACAAGGCGTCATCCAAAAACTTATCCACCTTGGGGAGGGCTTCATCTACCCGCAAACCTATCACGTTCAGCTCCCCGTGAGAGGAGGCATCAATGGATTCCAAGGCAAGGTGATAATTCACCACCCTCTGCTGCGATGCCTCGTGTGTCAGTGAGACTAGCCTCAACCCATCCAAGGGGGCCTTGACGCGCATCCCGCCAACGGATATCTCTGCCCTCGGAGGATTGTGAGAAAGCTCCACTACCACACCTACTTTACCAAGCTCTATGACCTCAACACGATCCCCCTCTTTGATCTCCTCGCCCCCTCCCCTCCGCTTCCTTTTGGGGAAGTGGCTCCAAAAATCCTCTTTTATACGTTTAAACTCCCCTTTCAACTCTGGTGCCTTCTGCTTTTTTTCCTCGGCCTTCTTTAAAACCTCCTTTAGGCGCACCTCCAGTGAATGGATGATCCTTTTGCCCTCTTCCTCAGTCCTTTCGATGATCTTTTTCCTCCTGTGTTGTATCTTCTGTGCTGCTTGGCAAAGCCGCTCCCGTTCCTGCATGGTCTCTTCTTTTATTCGGGCCACTTCCACCCTCTCCCGCTCCAGGTCTCGGTGCAGATCTTCCAATTCCCCCATGAGGTACTCCAACTCCCCTTGGACCCCTTCATGGTGCCCCCTTGCCCTGTCCAAGACCTCCTCTTTTAACCCCAGCCTTTCTGCAATGAGGAAAGTCTGGCTCGTCCCTCCTCTACCATAGAGGAGGCGGTAGGTAGGCTTAAGGGTCTCCTGATCAAACTCAACAGCTACATTTACTACATCCTCATGACGATAGGCATAGGCCTTCAGAGGATTGAAATGGCTGGTGACCACTGCATATCCACCCTTTTCCCTGATGTAATCCAACAGTCCCATGGCCAGGGCTGCTCCCTGAGAGTACTCTGTCCCCACCCCAATTTCATCGATAAGCAACAAAGAAGCGTCGTCGATCCTGTCCAGAACTCGATTCAACCACAGGACAAAGGAGGAAAAGGTGCTGAGGTGTTCCTGTAGATTCTGTTCATCCCCGATATAAGCGAAGATGTTTTGAAATAGGTTCACCTCACTGTCTGGGGCAGCAGGTATGTGTAATCCCGCCTGAACCATTAAGGACAGAAGACCTAAGGTTTTCAATGCCACGGTCTTTCCCCCGGTGTTGGCCCCACTGATCACCAATATCCTTTGTCCTTGATCCAGGTGCAGATCTATGGGAACTACCTTCCCCTCCGCCTCCTGCTGCAGGGTTTGGATCAAGAGGGGGTGTCGGGCAGCCAATAGTCTCACCCGTCCTTCGGTGTTCAGGGCAGGCTGGACGCCGTGGAGATAAATGCTATATTTGGCCTTGGCATAGATGGCATCCACTCTGGCCTGCAGAGCCAGATCATGGATGAGTTCTTCCCTGTGGGTTCGAACCAAAGCAGTTAATCCTTTAAGGACCTTTTCCTCTTCTTCCACCTCCGCCCTCTGCAGAGAATTTAGTTCATTGTTTAGCTCCACCACCCCAATGGGCTCCAGATAAAGGCTCATCCTGGAGTGAGAATAGTCATGTACGATCCCTTTGACTCTCCCCTTGAAGTCGGCCCTCATGAGGACCACATAACGTCCGTTTCTTTGCGTGATTACCTCGTCTTGGAAGGCACCCTTTAGTTCTTTACGCTGCAAGAGGAGTTCCAATTTCTCTTGGATGACCCGGCGGACCTTCCTTGTCTTTTCCCTGACTTCTTTCAGCTGGGGGCTGGCCTCATCATATATTTCCCCCCCTGGGCCGATAGCCCTTTCTATTTCTTTAACCAAGTGAACAGGAGCAAAGAATTCTTCCCCTATTTTCTTTAATTTGGCAAATCTATCTCCTAAATGACGGAGGAGCCCTTTTAAGGTGCTGGATATCTTAACTGATGTGACTATACCCAAAAGGTCATGAGGGGTGAGTATTGCTCCTTCCAGCTGGGTGCGCTGGAGAATGGGTTCGATGTCTTCCATTCCGTACAGAGGAAGATCTTCTCCTCCCTCTAGGAGTTCCCTTAGCTCTGTGACCTCTGTGAGTAATTCCTCCACCTGCTGGGGATCTAAGAGCGGACGAATCCTTTCGCATTCCCTCCTGCCCAGCTCAGAGCAAGCAAAGCCTTTAAGTATGTTTAAAATCTCGTAAAAATCTAGAGAAGATAGGGTGTGAGCATCCATCTCGTATCTTCCAAGGGGGCTGTTGGTCAGCGCTGCCTTGGGGGAAATAGGTTACTTCTACCTTCAGGTTGATTTTTTAGAATCACTTGACAGAATAAATAGCAAGAAATTAGGGTCTCCCGATTATCCGGAGAGCCGTTTTCGGACCAGTTCGTTGACCACTCTTCCTTCGGCCCTGCCGGCAATCCGAGGCATCAAGATCTTCATCACCTTTCCTAGGTCTTTGGGAGTAGAGGCTCCCGCTTCCTCTACCGCTCTGGAGATTTCCACCTCCAGCTCTTCAGGAGTGAGTTGTTGAGGTAAAAAGGATTGAAGGACTTCTATCTCCTTTTCTTCTTTGGCCACCAGATCTTCCCTCTGACCGGCCTTGAACTGCTCTATGGATTCCCTGCCCTTCTTTACCAATCCCGATATTACTTGGATCGCCTCTTGCTCGGATAACTCCCTAATAAGCTCTTTTTCCTTATTTTGTAAGGCTGCCAGAGCCAGTCTGATAATCGAAAGTCTGGATTTGTCTTTCTCTTTGATGGCTCTCTTCATATCTTCCATCAGCTTTTTTTTAATTCCCATAAAGACCTCTTCGAAGATTTTTATTTATTAAACTTAAAAATATAACATAATAAACAAAAAAGTCAAGCGTATCCCTCATTTTATGGTGCATGGGCATAGACATAGGTACCACCTTAGGGGAGGAGGGGTAGAGAGGCTCCGGCTGAGTTTGAGCAGTTGATCCTCACGGAGGCCAGAAGGACAGGTTATGGCCCGAGGAGGCTCTC
>QMLM01000008.1 GCA_003646745.1 Deltaproteobacteria bacterium
AGCTAAAGGGAAGGCTATATGTGGCTTCTGTATTACCGAGCCCGACGCTGGATCGGATGTGGCCAGTGCCCGGACAGTGGCGGTAAAAAAAGGTGAGAAGTATGTCCTAAGCGGCTCAAAGATATTTATCACCAATGGGACCATAGCCGACTTTTTATTGGTCTTTGCCCTTACTAACCCCGACAACCCCATTCATAAAAGGCACAGCATATTCATCTTAGATACCTCTGTCTCAGGATTCGAGGCCGATAAGATAAAGGGTAAGATGGGGATAAGGGCCTCGGATACCGCCGAGATCAGCCTTCACGACGTGGAGGTTCCAGTGGGAAACCTGGTGGGAGTTGAGGGGGAGGGTTTTAAGCAGCTCATGAGTTTTTTTAACGTGACCAGACCTTTTGTGGCCGCACAAGGGGTAGGTGTTGCTCAGGGAGCCCTGGAGAAGATTATCTCTCATGTAAGAGAGAGAAAGCAGTTTGGAAAGCCACTAGCGGAGTTTGAATTCATTCAGTTTAAGGTGGCTGAGCTGGCTACAGAGATCGAGGCTGCTAGAAACCTCTACATGAAGGCCGCTCTTGCTGTCGACAAGGGGAAGTCCGATCCCCTTCTCAGCTCTATGGCCAAGTGGTATGCAGGGGAGGTGGGGGTGAAGGCAAGCAATTGGGCCGTGCAACTTCATGGCGGATATGGTTACATCAGGGAATATGGGGTGGAAAAATTCTATAGAGACGCCAAGATCGTGGAGATCTATGAGGGGGCTAAGGAGATAGAGAAGCTGCTGATTGGGAGGAAGCTATTGAGGGTTTAACACCTTTCGAAGATTCTTGCCGCTTTTACCGAGATGGAAGGAGGTTATGCCTCCTCCAACTTTTTTCGCTCCTCCGCCCTCAGCTCTCTTCTCAGGATCTTCCCCACCTTGGACTTGGGCAGCATGTCTCGAAACTCTATGTATTGAGGGACCTTGTAGGGGACGAGGCGTTCCCTGCACCACCTGATCAGGTCGTAGGCACTTACCCCCTTTACATCTTCCTTGAGGACTACAAAGGCCTTGATCCTTTCACCCACCTTTTCATCCGGAATACCCACGACACAAGAGGCTATCACTGCGTGGTGTTCCTGTAGAACCGCTTCTATCTCCGAAGCGGCCACCCTGTAACCCTTGTGCTTGATCGTATCAACGGACCTATCCAGATAGAAGAGCCACTCCTCTCTGTCTATACGCACTATGTCTCTGGTCCTGTACCAAAGTCTACCCTCCACCTCGATAAAACATTCGGCAGTCTCCTCAGGTTTATTCCAGTAGGCCCTAACCATATGTTCTGAAGAGACCAGCAGCTCCCCTGGTTCGCCAAGGGGAGCAGGCTTCAAGGTATCGGGGTCCACAAGCTTGACCCTTTGTAGGGGCGTAATTTTGCCCGCACTTCCCACAGGAGCCTCTTCACCCATAGGTGTCAGCGAAACCCGGCCGCAGGTTTCTGTCGTGCCATATCCCGTATATATGGGCTTTCCGAATTTCTTTTGCCATCTCTCGGCCACCTCTACGGGCAGCACATCACCACCACAGAAGCAATATTTAAGTGAGCTCAAATCGTAATAGTCCACCCTGTCATGCTCCAAGATCATGCGGTACATCGCTGGAACCCCAAATAAAGTCAATGCCTTATTTCTTTGAACATGGTCCATTAGACCGTCTAGGTTGACTCTGGGCAGCAATATCAAGGTGTCTCCAGAAAGTAATGCCCCCAGCCCCATTGCCTGACCTAGGATATGAAAGAGCGGTCCACCCTGTATTACTATATCCTCACCTCTAGGAATATAGCGTTCGCTCATTGATCTTTGCTCGGCTACACTTTCCAGAAAAACGATGTTCGTATAAGGTACCCCCTTGGGGAGACCGGTAGTTCCACCGGTGTAAAGCATCTCAACCATCTCTTCGCCTTCCGTTTTAAGAGGTGGTAAGGAAGAGGTGCGACCGTCCTTAAGTAGGCCCTTAAAGGTGTAGATCCCCTCCCCCGAGGCGAACTTTCCCTTGGGTATTTTGTTAAACCCTCGGCCTATGAGCCTTTTCCACCAGGGCAGGAGTTCCCCCACATTGGTTACAATCACCCTCTTTAGGTCGGTTTCGGGAAGGATTTGAGCCACGTATCCAAAGTTGGTATCGAGGCAGAAGATCGTAGTAGTTCCGCTGTCATTGGCCATATAAATGAGGTCAACCGGGGTGTAGATGGGCGAAATCGGTATGGCCAAAGCACCAACCCTCAGAAGCGCCAGCCAGGCGATCACCCATTGAGGGCAATTGGGGAGATAGATGATAGCTCTATCCCCTTTTGCCACGCCCAGGGTGTGCAGCGCTGCAGCCAAACTCTCAGCAGCCTCCCGCAACTGTGAGTAGGTGTACTTTTTATCGAGATAGATCAAAGCCGGCCTCTCTGAGAAGTCTTTGGTTACCATCTCAAACTGTTTGTAGATCGAACCAACGGATATCTCCACGTCTCTCCCCCCTAAAGGCCAAAATAGGCTGCCTTTACCTCTGGGTTGTCCATCAGCTCTTTCCCTGTACCGGTCAGAATCAAAGTGCCGTTTTCTATAACATAGCCCCGATCAATTATAGGCAGAAGAGGTCTGGCGAACTGCTCCGTCACCAAGATGGTGACCCCTTCCTCTCGAATCTCTTTTATCGCTCTAATCAAGTCTTGTTGCATGGCTGGAGAGAGCCCCAGAAGGGGTTCGTCCATGAGCAGTAACCGAGGCTTTGTCATCAAGGCCATCCCTATGGCGAGCATCTGTTGTTCTCCGCCGCTACAAAATCCGGCCTTTCTCTTCCTTAACTCTTTCAGACGAGGAAAGACGGTATAAACGAATTCAAAGCTCTTCTTTATCTGTGGATCTTTACGCAGGTATGTGGCTATCTTGAGGTTTTCCTCCACAGTGCTATCGGGGAAGACGGGATGTCTTTCCCTGCTCAGGACGATCCCCTTTTTGACCCTCTCACTGGGTTTGGTATCCGTTATATCTTCTCCCTCGAACCTGATCTCACCGAGCACAGTGATCCTCTCACCTCCTTTGCGGTCCTCCTTTTTCTTCATATCAATGATCAATCCTGAGATGGTGTTCATCAGGGTGGTCTTGCCAGCGCTGTTTGAACCGAGAACCCCGACGATCTTCCCTCTATGAACTTCGAGGCTTAAGTCGTTTATGGCCAAAGCGTTCTCGAAAAAGACCATGAGGTTTTTTATTTCAAGCATCTCAAGTTTCCCCCTCACTTCCAAGGTAAGCCGCCTTGACCTCTTCCTTTTTCATCACCTGGTGAGGGGGGCCATCGGCGATCTTTCTACCGAAATTGAGCACGATTACTCGATTAGCGATCCGAAACAGCTCCTTTAATCTATGCTCCACCATGATGATGCTTAAGCCGCCTTCATTTAATCTCTCAATTATAGGCAGTGTGCTGGCAACCTCTGACATGGACATCCCCGAGAAGAGTTCATCTAAGATGAGCAGATCTGGCCGTAGGGCAAGACAACGGGCCAGTTCAAGGCGTTTTAGATAACCATGGGGGAGGCTTGCAGCCATCTTGTAGGGGACAAAGGAGTCGCGTTCAAACCCCACTTCTTCCAGAAGATCAACAGCCATGTCATCTCTTTCACCGTATTTACCCCCCCTCAATTTCTTTACCCGTGGGGAATAGAGGGGAATTATAAGGTTCTTGAAGGCAGGCAGTTGATAAAAGGGTCTCACCATCTGGAAGGTCCTGGCGATCCCCAGTTCGGCTATCTTGTAAGGCATCTTACCCGTGATCTCTTTACCTTGGTAGATTACCTTTCCAGAGTCAGGCCGCACAAAGCCCGTGATCAGATTGACCAGCGTGGTCTTCCCTGAGCCGTTGGGACCTATGATCCCGAGGAGCTCTCCCTTCTCCAAGTGGAAGCTCACCCCATCCACCGCCACCACTCCGCCAAAGCTCTTGCTTACCCTTTCGACGGTCAAAATTGTGCTATCTTCCATTCTATCCAACTTCCACCAGCCTTTCGAATTGGTGATACTTTCTCTGTATATAGTGAAAGATACCCTCAGGCAGGCCAACAACGCAGATAATGAGGATCGTGGAGTAGAAGACCACTCTCAAGGTCCCGAAAGCGCGCAAGATCTCAGACAGAGGCACCAGGATAAAGGCGCCTAAGGTGGGACCGGCGAAGGAGCCGACCCCACCGAGAACAGCGCAGGTCAGAGGCAGGATGGAATAATCCAAGGCAAAGGCAGGCATGCCTACGAACTGATAGTAATGCGTCATAAAAGCACCGGCAAAGGCTCCCGCCACACCAGCAATGAAAACTGCTTGAGCCTTTAATTTGTAGATATTAATCGCTCCGCTCATGACCGCCCTGTCATTATCCCTGATCCCCTGTAGAACCAACCCGTAATCCTCGTTTATCAACCTGCGAAAGCCGAAAAGGCATATCAATAAAGCCACGACGGGCACGTACAGTTCAAACCATATGCCGGGCAGGGGAGAGAGGCCACTCATCCCCACATTGCCTCCAAGAATTTTAGTCGTCTCAATAAATCGAGCGAGCAGTAAAGGTAACGTTAAAGTGACTATTGCAAAATATATCCCTCTTAGCCTCAGCACGGGCAAGAGCAAAAGGGTACAGAAAAGCGCCCCACCCAAAGTACCTAAGGGAATGGTTAAGAAAGGTGGCCATCCGAAGCTATGGTTCAAAAAACCTGTCAAATAGGCCCCTGCACCAAAGAAAAGTGCTTGACCTAAACACACCAACCCAACAGAAGCCATCAAATCCCAACTCAAGGCAAGTAGGGCAATGGCACAGGTGACAACTAAGACCTTCTCCCAGTACAACCCCACTACTCCCTTCAACAGCGGCAAACTGAGCAAGGCAATGACCGGCAGAACTCTGGGCAACAGCAGATATAACATCTCCCTATAAGATGAGAGGGCGAATATATCCTCACATCTGGCCTTTATTCCTCGATCCAGTCGTTCCTTTCGGTATCGGACTGACATTTAGACCCTCTCCTCCAGCTCTTTGAACTTGCCGAAGAGCCCCGAGGGCTTTATCGCAAGGACCAAGACTATCGCCGCCAGATAGACCACCATCATCCACTCCGGGGCAAGGTACATCCCGGTGATGACCTGGGCGTATCCGAGGATTAGGCTTCCTATAAGGATCCCTGGGACGCTCTCCAACCCCCCTATGATCCCCACCGCCACCGCTATGAGCAAAACGTCATAGCCCACGTTTATCGAGATTATCCCCAAGGGGAGGATCGCTATGGCTGCCACAGCGGCCATAGCCGACCCCAGGGCCAAACTGAGGGCAGCCGTCCAATCTGATTCTATCCCCAACGAAATGGCAGTACGCTCGTTTTGGGCTATCCCCCTAAATGACAACCCAATCCTCGTGTGATGGGTGAAGAAGTATAAGAAGATAACCAAGGCCAATCCAATGCCGATGATGAAGAGGCGTTGATAATCCAGGGGTACCCCAAATATTTCCACCCTGCCCTTCATAAAACAAGGTAGGGTAAACTCGTACGTGACAAATCCCATCCAACGGAAGAACTCCAGCATCCCAGCCCCCAGGGCGAAGGTGGCAATGACCTCGGATAACGCTATCCCCCTGACCCGCAAAAGGATTACCCAGTATGTGAGAAACCCCAAAAGCCCGGCTACAGCTACTGTAATCAACATCGCCAGAGCAAAGGGCAACCCTAAATAGTTGAGGAGCATCCAGGTAAGGTAACCACTGAGGAGATAAAAACCACCGTAAGCGAAATTGGCCACCCCACTGATACCGAAGGTGAGACTAAAGCCCATAGCTATCAGGGCCAAAATCACGCTGTTTACTAAACCGTACACGAGGATGCTGGTTGTCATTTTTCACTCTTTTATAAAAGGGGCGATCTTTGCTGGGAAGATCGCCCCATAAAAGGTTTAGCTCATTTTTTTATTTCATATAAGGGGGAAGTTCAATCTTACTCTCTGCAACCACCTCCGGGAAGACGGGGATCCTCACCCCTGGCTTTCTCCATTGGAAAGCGCAGCCTAAGGCCGTCTCTTTAGGGTCAAAGCCATAGACTACCTGATGGTCTTTGGCGAACCTTATCCTTCCGACAACCCCTGTCAGGTCTGTTTTTTCCAGAGCGCTGACAATGGCATCTGGTTCGAGAGTCCCGGCACGCTTGATAGCATCGGCTATAATATAGACCGAATCATAGCTCGGTCCTGGGCCATGACCAGAGAGTATGACCCTTGCCTTCTCCCCCCACCTTTTGCCGAAATTCTTATTAAAGGCCACAGATTTTGGCACTGCCTTTACAGGGATTGGCCCGATCTCGAAGAGGAAGTTGACCATCCCCTCCACCTCTCCCTCAAAGACGTCCCAAGCATTGCCTGGAGCAACAGGGCTGATGAAGCCACAAAGGAGGGCCGGGACTTTCATGGCACGCGCCTGCTTTAGCAGGATGCCACTCTGGGGCATGTCAAAGATGGGCACCACTACTTGGGCCTTTTTAGCCCGCACCTTGATCAGAGAGGGAGAAAAGTCGCTGGCACCTAAAGGATAGGCATCGAAACCAGTTACTTCCCAACCATGTCCTTTGTACCATTTTTCCAGACCTTTACCGGTCGCCTGAGCCCATAAAGTGTCCTGTACTATAAGGTATGCCTTGTTGAAACCGAACTCTTTGTTCAGAAATCCCATCGCTCCTTGCAGATATTTGACAAAGTAGATGGCATTAAGGCAGTTTCGAAACATGTACTTATATTGGTCGTAGTTCTCCACAATTTTTTTCTGGAATGCTGGGGTCATGGCTATTGAGCAAATGTAAGGAATCTTATACTTGGCGATAAGGTCCATTGACGCCATCAATATCTCGGAGCGGAAGGCACCCAACACAATAGCGTGGGGTTTCTTCTCCAATATGAGCTTCTCGACCGCTGTCAAGGCGTCGTGGACAGGGATGCCGGGTTCATGCTCTCGCGTGTCTATGGAATAGGCCTTTAATGGACGCCTCTTGCCGCCTACCAATACCCCCCCCTTTGGCGTTTATCTCCTCTACCGCCATCTGCACGGCCATCCACCCATCTCTCCCCTCGATAGAACCCAGGGCTGTAGGAACCCCAATTACGATAGGTTCGGCTGCTGATGCCGGATAGCTGGGAGAGACAACCAAAATAATTGCAAGGAGCGATGCCCAAATTAATATCCCCTTTTTCATGATTTTCCCTCCTTTAAAGTTAGAGGTTTATTAAGAGACCTCTCTCCCCTAAGTTCCTTTATTTCCTTTTCCTTTCACCCCCCTTCCGTCTCGAAGTTTAAATTTGGCCCTATCTGCTCATATTTAATCCCCAAAAGCTTATGTTTCTGCTTTAATACCCTTTTTGAAAATTAAATAGAAGTGGGGTTTGAACTGTTATAATAAACTGGTGTTCTTATGTCAATACTTATAACCTCCTTCACTTTGGAAGGGATATGGAAATATCTGCCAGGCAGGATATTGTATGAGCAACCTTGAACGACTTTCCTCATCGTGATATCTTTTTCAAAGCAAAAAGGGTTTTCACAATAACAAAAGAACAGAGGAGACATTGAAGGTAGAGATCATAACAGTGGGTGATGAGGTCATCTTCGGCCACATTGTGGATACCAATGCCGCTTTTTTGGCAAATGCGGTTTATTCTCTAGGTGCAAAAGTCACCAGGATCATTTCGGTGGGGGATGATGTGGCGGCTATTTCCGAGGTCCTGCGAGAGGCCACCAGCAGGGCAGATCTGATTATAGTAACTGGAGGTCTAGGGTCTACGCCGGATGATCTCACCTCCCAGGCAGCAGCCCAGGCCTTTGGTAGGAGGTTCGCCCTACATAAGGGGTATTTGGAATCCATCAGAGAGAAATTTCAAGGTTGGGACCTCAAATTTACCCCTTCTAGCGAGAGACAGGCCATGTTGCCAGAAGGGGCTCAGCCGCTGCCAAATCCCATTGGGATTTGTGGCTTTAAACTGGAAGAGGCAGGCAAAACTCTCTTCTTTTTACCAGGGGTACCTAGGGAGGTGGAAAAGATAACCGAAGGTGTACTTCTTCCCTTCTTGAGAGAGAGGATCCGAGGGAAGGAAGTTATAAGGGCATCTTTACTGAAGATATTTGGCCCCACTGAAACAGGGGTAAAGGAGCTTCTGCAGGACCTAGAGGGTGATTATGAATTGGCCTACCTACCTTCCTTCCCCGAGATCCACTTAAGACTGGTTGTGCGGGGGGCAGATGAGGCGGATGTAGAGGCGAGAAAGAAAAGATATGAAGAAGGGATACGCAAAAAACTGGGGATTCATCTCTTTGGCAAGGATGATGAGGTATTGGAGGGGGTAGTAGGGGAGTTGCTCAAGGAGAAGGGGATGACTATTTCGGTGGCGGAGTCCTGTACAGGGGGTCTTGTTGCCCATCGCATCACAGAGATCCCTGGAAGCTCTGATTACTTTTTAGGGGGGGTAGTGGTCTATAGCAACCAGGCGAAGGAAGAACTCTTGGGTGTGCCTCGCCATATATTAGAAAGGTTTGGTCCAGTAAGCAGACAAACAGCAGAGTTTATGGCCAGGGGGGTGAGGCGGCTCAATAGAACCACTTTGGCTTTGGCCACCACGGGTATCGCCGGCCCCACAGGTGGTACCCCCGAGACCCCTGTTGGTAGGGTCTTTATCGCCTTGGCAGCGCAGGATGAAGTAAAGGTGAGGAAATATGACTTTTTCGGCGATCGCCATCAGATAAAACTGATGGCCTCCGAGGTGACCCTCGATATGGTGAGGAGATATCTTTTAACCCTCTGATCCTTCGGAGATGAAGCTTACGTCACCTTTCCCCGCTCGCAATATTCGAGGACGATCCCCTGTAAGGTCGATGATGCTAGAGTGCTCCGCTACAATAGTTCCGCCGTCGATTACTAAATCCAAGGACTTTCCGAACATCTGAGCTATCTCCTCAGGGTCATTATAGAGACCCTCATCGGGTTTGGTGACACTAGTGGTAATAATAGGGTGTTCCAACTCCTTCACCAAGGCGAGGGAGATCTTGTTGTCAGGAACCCTGATCCCTACGGTTTTCTGGTTGGTAAGCATAATCTTGGGTACCAATTTGGTGGCCTCCAAGATAAAGGTATATGGACCAGGGACGAGTGATTTCATTATCCTATATGCATAATCGGGGACATAAGCGTATTTGCTGATATCCTTCAAGTCTGCGCAGATAATGCTCAAGCGCTTGTTCTTATTATGTCTCTTTAGGTGATGGATCCGTTTTATGGCATCTTTCTGGTATAGGTCGCAGCCCAGACCGTAGATGGTGTCGGTGGGATAGGCGATAATCCCTCCCCCCCTTAAAACCTCCGCCACCTTGCGAATAAGTCTGAGTTGAGGATTAATGGGGTTGATCTTGATGATCATAGGACCCTCTTCTTTTCTTTAAGGTTCATTTTTTTAAATTATATCCTCTTTACCCCCTAAGACCAAGAAAAATTTGCAAAGCCCTGACCTTTTGTTAAAATAGAGTTGAATATCCAAGGGGAAGAGATAATGTCCGGGGAAAGGATCCTTGTAGTTGACGACGAGGAGGACATTCTGGAGCTGGTAAGGTACAATCTCGCCCGGGAGGGATATCAGGTAATTTCTGTTACTTCTGGGGAAGAGGCACTTAAAGAGGCCCGCGCCGGGCTGCCAGACCTCATCATATTGGATCTAATGCTCCCAGGTGTTGACGGATTGGATGTCTGCAGACAATTGAAGAACGATACCCAAACAACTCATATCCCCATCGTGATGTTAACGGCCAAAGGTGAAGAGACCGATATTGTTATCGGCTTGGAGCTTGGGGCCGACGACTATGTTACCAAGCCCTTTAGCCCTAAGGTGTTACTGGCAAGGGTGAAGGCCGTCCTCCGTAGAAGGAAGAGCGAGCCAGTGGGAGAAAGGGATGTCATAAAGATCGGTGACCTGATGATCCACCCAGGTCGCCATGAGGTCTTGGTAAAGGGGAAACCCATCAAGCTCACCTTTACCGAATTTCGCATCCTTCACTTTATGGCCCAGCGACCTGGGTGGGTTTTCACTCGTTATCAGATAGTAGACGTTGCTCGAGGGGAGGATGCTGCGGTGACCGACCGTTCAGTGGACTTTCACATCGCCTCTCTGCGCCGAAAGCTTGGTCCTTGTAGTGATTATATTGAGACCGTGTGGGGGGTAGGTTATCGCTTCAAAGAGTGACCATATGCGCAGAAAAAGGCTCCTCTGGAAACTCTATCCCGCTTATCTTGCGATCATCCTACTGTCTATCGCTACAGTGGGGATCTACGCCTCCACGACCCTGAAAAAGGTTTACCTCCACAAGACTGCTAAAGACCTCGAGGCAAGGGCGCGTCTCATAGAGAAGGAAGTTGCAGGTAGCTTTACCAACGAAAATAGGGCATTACTCGATCTGCTGTGCAAAACTCTCGGCAGGAGCGCTTCGACCCGCATAACCTTAATCCTCCCCTCTGGCGAGGTATTGGGGGATTCTGAAGAGGACCCAAGGAGGATGGACAATCACGCCCACCGCCCAGAGGTTAAAAAGGCCCTTGCTGGACAAATAGGGGTCTCCACCCGTTATAGCCACACCCTTCGGAAAGAGATGATGTATGTAGCGATACCCGTGATAAAAGAGGGAAAGATCATAGGAGTGGTAAGGACATCCATACCCGTTACCGAGATCGATACGGCCTTGAGCATCATCTATCGGGAGATCGCCTTAGGCGGGGTACTTATGATCATCTTGGCTGCGGCGGTAAGTCTCTATATCTCTAGGCGTATCAGCCAACCATTAGAAGAGATGAAGAGGGGTGCAAAACGCTTTGCCGAAGGGGATTTTACCCATAGGCTATTGGTTCCCGATTCTGAGGAACTTGGAGGTCTCGCTGAAGCGCTGAATCAGATGGCCCAACAGCTTGATGAGAAGATCCGGGTGACCACAGAGCAACGTAATGAACTGGAGGCTATTCTCTCCGGTATGAGGGAAGGGGTACTGGCCATTGACACTGAGGAGCGAATCCTTATGCTAAATCACGCCGCTGGTTCACTTCTGGGGATCGATGTCTCCACAGCGAAGGGTCATACCTTACAAGAGATGATCAGAAACGCCGATCTCCAACGCTTCCTCGGTGAGGTCCTTACAGGTCAGGGGCCGACCGAAGCTGAGATCGTCCTCCATGGTACTGAAAGCAGATTCCTTCAGGTCAGTGGTACTGTATTAAGTGATAGCGGTGGACGGAAGATCGGTGCCCTGGTTGTCTTAAACGATATAACTAAGTTGCGTCACCTTGAGGATATCAGACGTGAGTTTGTGGCCAATGTATCTCATGAATTAAAGACCCCCATCACCTCCGTAAAAGGGTTTGTGGAGACCTTACGCGAAGGGGCCATCGACGACAAGGAAAATGCCCGAAAATTCCTGGAAATCATCTCTAAACAGGCAGACCGTTTAAATGCAATCATTGAAGATCTCCTGAGTCTCTCTAGAATTGAACAAGAGGCTGAAAAGGGAGAGATCCAACTTATGGAAGGAGATTTGAGGAGGATCCTTGAGGCTGCCATCCTCGATTGTGAGACAAGGGCCCGAGAGCGCAACATAAAGGTTACCTTGAACTGTAGTGATGAAGTCAGGGTTAAGGCCAACTCCCGCCTCCTCGAACAGGCGGTGAGCAATCTCCTCGATAACGCCCTTAAGTATAGCGAACCAGGAGGCATAGTAGAGGTCGAAGTTATCAAAGATGAAAACGAAGTTGCCATAAAGGTTCGGGATCATGGATATGGCATACCCCCTGGACACCTCCCACGGCTCTTTGAACGTTTCTATCGGGTCGACAAGGCGAGAAGCCGAGAACTCGGCGGCACAGGACTCGGTCTTGCCATCGTCAAACACATCGTTCAGGCCCATGGTGGCCATGTCACGGTTGAGAGTACCCTCCACAAGGGGAGCACCTTTACCATTCACCTGCCAAACCCTCATAAGGGTTTGCCTTCACTCCCAACTATGTGAGATACAGGATTCAAGGATTCTAGGATTCGAGGGGTCTGGGATTTTAGCAAAAGAAAAACCACTTGGACCCTTGAACCCTAGAACCCCTTTTTTTCTCTAGGGGTTTCAGGGGGCAAAGCCCCCTGAAGTAGGGTCGAAAGGGGGATTGAAGGCTGAAACATTATCCAGTGTTTCCTCATACCGTGTATTTTCAACGTAAAGAGAGCTAACAAAAATCTAACAATTTTCCAAAAAAATCCTAACCATATTCTCATATAAACTAATTACCTCCTTTCAAAAATGGAAAATAAGAATTCGAGAAAGGAGGTATGAACTATGTTGAGAAACAATGCTTGGTCAAAGGTAAGGGTGACAGTTTCTATAATCTTTTTAATTCTTTTGGGTTTTAGTCCTTTGGGGCTCGGCAAAGGAAAGACTATTGCCATAAGAGGCTCTACAACCGTCTTGCCCATCGCCCAGAGGCTGGCAGAAAGATATCACCATCTCCACCCTGAAGTGAGCATCTCAGTCTCAGGTGGGGGATCGGGTGTGGGAATTAAGGCCCTTCTGGACGGGATGGTTGATGTCGCCAATGCCTCCCGCCCCATGAAGACCAAGGAGTGGAAGATTGCCGAAAAGAAGGGGATAAAGCCCCATGAACAGATCATAGCCAAGGATGGAATTGCGGTCGTCGTCCACCCCACAAACCCCATATCCGAGCTCACCATGACCCAGATCAAGGAGATTTATGCAGGCCGGATAGATAACTGGTCTCATCTGGGCGGCCCTGACCACAAGATAGTGGTGGTGAGCCGTGAGAGCGCCTCGGGCACCTATGAGTGTTTTTATAAGATAGTGATGAAAAAGGAGAAGGTCACCCCTGCGGCCATTTTGCAGGCCGCCAATGCCGGTGTCCTGAACACGGTAGCCCAGACAGAGGGGGCCATCGGCTATATAGGGCTGGGGTACATCAGCGAGAAGGTGAAGCCCCTAAAGATCAACGGGTGTTACCCCACCCCCGATGCTGTACGCAGAGGGATCTATCCCATCTCCCGCCCCCTCTTTATGTATACCCGGGGGGAGCCCAAAGGAGCGGTGGCCGATTTCATCAACTTTGTCCTCTCCCCCGAAGGGCAAAGGATCGTCCAAGAGGAGGGTTTTGTACCGATAAGGCCCACTAAATAGGGAAGCAGGGATGTCAGCGCGCAAATACAAAGAAAGGGCCATCGAGGGTATCTTTCTTTCCTTCGCCTTGGTCTCCCTCGTGGCCCTCTTCTTCATTATGCTCTTTCTGTTCCAGAAGGGGCTCCCCATCTTCCGGGTGATAGGACCCCTTGAGTTCCTCTTTGGGAAGTCCTGGTATCCCACCTATGAACCTCCGGAGTTCGGCATTCTTCCCCTGATTATGGGCTCGTTATTTATTACTGTTGGGGCCATCTTGGTAGCCATCCCCTTGGGGGTGACTAGCGCTATATACCTCGCCGAGATCGCCCACCCATGGATAAGGGAATGGGTGAAGCCGACCATAGAGCTTCTGGCAGGGATCCCTTCGGTGATCTACGGCTTCTTCGGCCTTATAGTCCTTGCCCCCTGGATCCAAGACCTCTTTAATCTTCCTACGGGGCTTACGGCCCTCACCGCCTCCCTCCTCTTAGGGATCATGGCGGCCCCTACGGTCATCAGCATCTCCGAGGATGCCCTCAATTCGGTCCCCGCATCTTACAGAGAAGCGTCCCTAGCCTTAGGGGCCACACGATGGCAGACCACCATCAAGGTAGTGCTTCCCGCGGCCCTCTCTGGCATATCCACAGCTTGTATCCTGGGAATGGCCCGGGCCATCGAGGAGACCATGGCTGTACTGATGGTTGCCGGTGGTGCCACCTTAATCCCCACCAGTTTTCTACAGCCCGTGCGTCCCCTTACGGCCACTATCATCGCCGAGATGGGCGAGGCCATCCACGGTAGCCCTCACTTTCACGCCCTTTTCGCCATCGGGATGGTTCTCTTCTTCATCACCCTAGGTCTGAACCTCTTGGCGGACTTCCTCACTCATAGGTTCAAGGAGGCAGGGTCAGGGACCTTATAGGTCATGAAAAGGGGACAGATGAGAGAATTGATCGCCTTTTGGTGCGTGAGGATGGCCATTGTTATCATTGTAGCTGCCCTGGGGATCATCATCTGGTTCCTCGGCAAGAACGGCCTTTCCATCCTCTCCTGGGAGTTTCTCACCGAACCTCCCAGGGAGGGGATGACCGAAGGGGGGATATTTCCCCCCCTGGTGGGTACCCTTTACTTGATCTTGGGGACGATCATCTGCGCCCTCCCTCTAGGGGTCCTCGCAGCTATCTATCTTACCGAATACACACGGCAGGGGAAGGTGATCAGGGTGATCAGGCTGGGGATAAACAACTTGGCCGGGGTTCCTTCGGTGGTCTTCGGCCTCTTCGGCCTCGCCTTCTTCGTGATATACCTAGGTTTTGGGGTAAGCATCCTCTCGGGTTCCCTGACCCTTACCTTCATGATCCTCCCCACCATCATTAGAGCCTCGGAGGAGGCCCTCTTGGCTGTCCCCCAGACCTTTCGTGAGGCCTCCCTCGCCCTCGGGGCCACCCGATGGCAGACCATCTACAAGGTGGTATTACCTCAGGCCTTCCCGGGGATACTGACCGGCTCCATCCTGGGTATAGGGAGGGCAGCAGGTGAGACAGCCCCCATCATCTTTACGGCGGCCACCTTTTACACACCCCATCTCCCTCGTTCCATCTTCGACCCGGTGATGGCACTCCCCTTTCATCTCTACGTCCTGGCCACAGAAGGAACCCACCTTGAGAAGACCCTCCCCATCCAATACGGGACCGCCATAGTCCTGCTGGGGCTGGTCCTGGGAATAAACCTGGCAGCGATCGTCTGGAGGGCGAGACTTAGAAGGAAGAAGAGGTGGTAAAGAAAGACCTGAAGATAATTGTCGAAGACCTCAATTTCTTCTACGGTGACCTGAAAGCCCTAGATGGGGTGAACATTCAGATCCCGGAGCGGAAAGTCACAGCTCTTATTGGCCCCTCTGGATGCGGCAAATCCACCTTTTTGCGAGTCCTCAACAGGATGAACGATCTCATTCCAGAGACGAGACTGGAGGGGAAGGTTTTAATTGATGGGTATGACATCTATGCCGACAATATCGATGTAGTAGAACTCAGAAAAAAGATAGGGATGGTTTTTCAGAAATCCAATCCTTTTCCAAAATCCATCTTCGACAACGTGGCTTATGGCCCTAGAGTCCATGGGATTAAAGATAGGGTGAGACTTGCCGAGATCGTAGAGGAGAACCTGAAAAGGGCTGCCCTCTGGGACGAGGTAAAAGACGATCTCAAACGCTCGGCCATGGAGCTCTCAGGGGGCCAGCAGCAGCGTTTGTGCATCGCCAGGGCCCTGGCTACCGAGCCTGAGATCCTGCTCATGGATGAGCCGGCCAGCGCCCTCGATCCCATATCCACAGCAAAGATAGAGGAGCTGATCCGGGAGCTTAAGGAGCGCTACACAATCGTCATCGTCACCCATAACATGCAACAGGCGGCCCGGGTGTCTGACTACACAGCCTTTTTTTACCTCGGCAAGCTGATAGAATTTAACCGAACCGAAGAGATCTTCACCCGGCCCAGGAAAAAACAGACTGAAGACTATATAACAGGTCGCTTCGGTTAGTAGGGAGAATAAAAAATGGAAAGACATCTGGAAAGGGAGCTGGATAAGTTAAGGAAGAAGATCCTCGCCTTGGGAACGATGGTGGAGGGAAGTATAGATAAGGCCATATTATCCCTCATGCGCCACGACCTGAAATTGGCCAAAGAGGTCATCGAGAATGATCACGAGATAGATCACCTGGAGGTGGAGATAGAAGAAGAGGGTCTCAAGATCCTCGCCCTCTATCAACCGGCAGCCATCGATCTGAGATATGTGGTGGGGATCTTGAAGATGAACAATGATCTGGAACGAATGGGGGATCTAGCTGTAAACATCGCTGAGAGGGCAGCCTATTTGGCCAATCAGAGGGAAATGGGGTTATTTCTCGACTTTGCCAACATGAGCAAAAAGACCAGAGCTATGGTGAGGAAGGCCTTAGACGCCCTCATCAAAATGGACCCACAAATGGCCAAAGAGGTCTGCGCTGCCGATGACGATGTGGATGAGATCAATAAGGAGATACTCAACCTGATTCAAGATCATATCGAAAATAACCCTCAAGAGGTGAAGCCCTTAATTCATCTGCTCCTTGCCTCCCGCCATTTAGAGCGCATCGCTGATCTAGCCACCAATATAGCCGAGGACGTGGTCTATATGACCGAAGGCGAGATCATCCGCCATCGGACAGAGGATTATACTCGGCAAGATTAAACCCTCATGAGGGTTTAATCTGAAAAATTATATCTTACATTCGAATAATTCCCCAGTAAGATCTCCACTTTAGTAGTTGATTTTTCACCTTCAAAAGATATATCATTTCCTTGCAAAAAAATCTTTTTTAAAAAGGACTTATATGGCGGAAAAGGTAGTGATCACTGTTTTGGGGAAGGACAGGGTGGGGATCGTAGCCGAGATTTCAGGGGTCCTATATCAAAATAACGTGAATATCTTGGACATAAACCAAAAGATCCTCGGGGAGGAGATCTTTGCCATGATCATGTTGGTGGACATCTCCCTGTGCAAGGTTAGCTTCGCTGAATTGAAGGAGAAGTTGGAGGAAAAGGGCCAGGAGTTGGGGCTGAAGGTCATGACCCAACATGAGGACATCTTTAAGTTTATGCACAGGATATAAAAATGACCCTAGAGTTCAGCTCAGAAGAAATATTGGAAACGGTGGAGATGATCGAGGTCTTCAACCTCGATGTGCGCACCGTCACCATGGGGATTAACCTGCAAGACTGCGCCCATGCGGAGCCAAAAAAGGCTGGTGAGAAAATTAGGGAGAAAATCACCCGCCTAGCAGCCCGCTTGCGTCAAGACGCCAAAGATATAGAGCTTAAATATGGGATACCCATCGTCAATGTCAGGATTGCTGTAACCCCAATTGCCAACCTTCTCAACGAGGCCTCAGTAGATGATCTCCTCTACCTCGCCCAAGTGCTGGATAGTGCGGCGGCTGAAGTAGACATCGACTTCTTGGGAGGGTACTCCGCCTTAGTACAAAAAGGATTTACCTCGGCGGAAAGGGCTCTCATCGACTCCATTCCCCATGCATTATCCCACACTGAGCGGATATGTTCCTCGGTCAATGTGGCCTCTACCAAGGCCGGCATCAATATGGATGCCGTCTACTTGATGGGGAAGATCGTAAAAGAGACCGCGACTCTTACCGCTGACAGAGATGGGATAGGTTGTGCCAAGCTTGTGGTCTTCGCCAATGCGGTCGAGGACAATCCCTTTATGGCCGGGGCCTTTCACGGACCTGGCGAACCGGAGGCAGTCATTAATGTGGGAGTGAGTGGTCCGGGGGTGATCCGCAATGTATTGGAGCGGATGGAAGGTGCCAACTTAGGAGAAGTGGCCGAGGCTATCAAAAAGGCTGCCTTTAAGATCACCAGGGTGGGGGAGATGGTGGGCAGGGAGTTATCGAAAAGGTCGGGTGTAACCTTTGGTATCTTGGATATCTCCCTGGCCCCTACCCCTGCGGTGGGGGATAGCGTAGCCGATATCCTCGAAAAGATAGGGATAGGAAAGGTTGGTGGGCCGGGGAGCACCGCAGCCCTAGCGATGCTAAATGATGCAGTGAAAAAAGGAGGAGCCTTTGCCTCCTCATATGTTGGAGGACTCAGTGGGGCCTTTATCCCAGTAAGCGAAGATGCCGGTATGGTAAGGGCAGCTGCGGAGGGGTGGCTTAGCTTGGAAAAGTTGGAGGCGATGACCGCGGTATGTTCCCTGGGTCTTGATATGATCGCCGTTCCTGGGGATACCACCCCTGAGACCATCTCGGCCATCATCGCTGATGAGATGGCCATTGGAGTAATTAACAACAAGACCACGGGGGTGAGGATAATCCCTGCCCCCAATAAAGGGCCTGGAGAGTGGGTCAATTTTGGAGGCCTGTTGGGCAAAGCCCCGGTTCTTCCCCTCAAAGATGGAGCAGCGGAGAGGTTTATTCGAAGAGGAGGAAGAATCCCTGCCCCCCTGCAAGGCTTGAACAATTGAAGATGTCTGTTACGGCCAGCAATTGAAAGGAGCTGAGGAGGATGAAGGTGCCTTTTCTGGACTTAAAGGCCCAATATCAGAAAATCAAAGAGGAAGTCGATCAGGCCCTCATGGAGGTGGTCTCGCAGCAACAATTTATCTTAGGACCGAAGGTAAAGGTTTTGGAAGA
>QMLM01000009.1 GCA_003646745.1 Deltaproteobacteria bacterium
ATCTTAAGCATGTTATAATGGGTGAGTAAGGCTCCTTTGGGCAAGGCGGTGGTCCCGGAAGTGTAAAACAGTAGACAAATATCCTCTCCTTTTCCCTGGTTCAACAATTCCTCGAAAAGGCCTGGTTCTTTTTCATCCAGCTCTCGACCAAGGCGCTGGACCTCCTTGAAGCTGATGAGCATGGGGTCGTCATAATGTCTCATCCCCTTGGGGTCGTCCCAGATGATCTTCTTCAATTTGGGGCACTTATCCCTGATGGCCAACGCCTTGTCCACCTCTTCTTGGCCCTCAGCCACATAGAACTTGGCATCGGAGTGATCGACGATATATTGCACCTCATCGATCAAGGAGTCCTGAAAAAGCCATACCCCTACTCCCCCCACGCTCATGGCGGCCATCTCGGCAAAGAGCCCCTCAGGCCGGTTATCCCCGATCATTACTACCTTATCCCCCCTCTGAATGCCCATAGAGACTAGCCCAAGGGCGAACTCTCTGACGTTGCGCAGATAGTCCGCCCAGGTAATGGGGCGCCAAATACCAAATTCCTTTTCCCTTATGGCGACCTTTCTCTCCCCATACCTTTGGGCTATCCGCACCAAGAGCTTCGGCAGGGTGAGGTCTTCGGTGATCTCTATCTCCTCAAAATGTCTCTTATCTACGGGTGACATAGAGTTCCTCCACCTCCCCCAAGTAGGCCTTTATTACTTCCGGGTGTTCCTGGATCACATTTGGTGGACCCTCGGCTATCTTTTCACCGAAGTTTAAAGCCATTACCCTATCGGAGATGTCCATAACCACTCCCATATCATGCTCCACCAAGACACAGGTAACCTTCCACCGCTGCTCCTCATTGACGTCCAAGATGAAACGGACCATATCCTCCACTTCCTCCAAATTTAGACCTGCCATCGGTTCATCCAAGAGGATGATCTTGGGGCTGAGGGCCAATGCCCTGGCCAACTCCACCCGTTTCTGCAAGCCATAGGGGAGCATTCCAGTGATTTTATTGCGGATATGCTCGATCTCGAGCAGATCTATGATCTCCTCCTCGATGTACTTTCTGGCCTCTATCTCCTCCCGGGCGGTTTTGCCGACATAGATGGAACCACTGATAATACCGCTTTTGAGGTGAATGTGTCTGCCCAACCTGATGTTGTCCAACACAGTCATCCCGCTGAATAACTCTATCTTTTGAAAAGTGCGAGAAATACCCATCTGGGCCCTTCGGTGAGGGCTATAACGGGTGATCTCCTTACCATCAAAATATATCTTCCCTCTGTCGGGTTTGTAGAGACCATTTATGCAATTGAGCATCACCGTTTTGCCTGCACCGTTTGGTCCGATAATAGAGAATATCTCCCCTTCCTGCACCTCAAAACTCACTCCCACCAGTGCAGCCACGCCCCCGAAAGACATATGCAGATTCTCTACCTTAAGAATAACCCCATTTCCTCCCACTCCTGTACCTTGCTCCATATAGCTACCCCCCTTTAGCACCTATGCTAGCGGGAAAGAGAATTTTTTAAAACAATAGATAATCTTTTCGCCATTCTCATTAACAAAAGGAAAAATTTTTGTCAAGCAAAAATTTCCCAGTTTACGTAATCTGTTAAAAAATTTAAAGAATATAATATTTTAGAGAGGTTGAGAAAAATTTAACAAGCCTTTCTTTTCTGTTTTCGCCTCTTTTCAGGAAAGGAAAAATAAAAAGTGTTTGAAAAAGGTATATATGTTTTTAATACAAAAACTGGTTATTCCTCCTGTTGCGTGGGGGCGTAGAGGACGGCCAAGATCTTGGTTTTCTTTTCTCCGTGGCATTGGACACGGTGGGGAATAGAGGAGTCATAATAGATAGCATCGCCGGGGCGTAGAACATCGGTGTGATCGCCCAGAATGACCTCCATTTCCCCTTCTAGGACAAATATGAATTCCTCACCTTCGTGAACGGAGAGTTTCAGGTCCTTGACCGTAGGTGGTTCCAAGGTGATAAAAAAGGGTTCCATGTGGCGCCCCTTTTTGCCATATCCTAGGGATTCATATCTATAACCATAACTTACCCCATCTTTTGAGGCAAAGCGGGAAACACTTCTGCGTTCATTTTTACGGACGATGGTATAGGGCTCGCCTGCGCCGAGGTCTAAGAAGTAACCTACTGCAACCCCTAGGGCCTTGGCGATCTTGATGATGGTCCCTAGTGAGGGAGAGACTAGGTGGTTTTCCACCTGAGAGAGCAGGGCAGAGGAGAAGCCGGTACGTTCCGCCATCTCTTTCAACGAGAGGCCTTTTTCTATCCTAAGGCGCTTTATCTTTTCGCCTACGTTTATCTCCTCAACTTCTTTGTGCTGTGGCATCATTTTCCTCCGTAATCCTTCATATATCTACTACCCAATTGTAAAGCTTCAACATTTGTAGGGATCAAAGAATGGTAACGCTCCGCCAGCACATGGGGGAAGGCGGCAATGATACTTTTCAAACTCACCACCTTGGTCTTCTCCACATAGGCACCAAGGGCGACCATATTGGCCAGTTTGGGGTCTCCGTTCCCCTCGGCTAATTTATTCATGGGGATGCTTATGACCTCTATATCGGGTCGGGAGGCCAACTTTGGATCCACCAAGGAGGTGTTCAGTAAAAGGAGGCCGCCGGGCATAATTCTTGGTTCAAACCTCTCGAGCGATGGCTGGTTCATGATAATGGCCGAAAGGGGTCTGCCTACCACGGGAGATCCTATCTGCTCTGAGGATATCACCACGGTGCAGTTCACCGTTCCCCCCCTCATCTCCACTCCATAAGAGGGCATATAGGTCACATTTTGTCCCTCTTGCATGGCGGCATAGGCCAAGAGGTTGCCAATGAGCAAGACCCCTTGTCCACCAAAACCAGCTATGATGACATTAAGATACATTAAGCACCCTTAGAGATAGCCTAGAGATAGTCCGGTATTTCTCTTTCCTTAAAGACCCCCAGGGGATAATAAGGGATCATCTCCTCTTCTATTCTCTTTTTGGCCTCTAATGGGCTAAGTCCCCAATTAGTGGGACAAGCAGACAAAATCTCAACTATGGAAAACCCCATGCGGTTGAGTTGCATCTCGAAGGCCTTTCTGATTGCTTTTTGTGCCTGCAGGAGGTTTTTTGGGGAATTGAAGGCCACCCGTGCGGAAAAAGAAACCCCTTCCAGCGTGGCCAACATCTCTGCCATGCGGATAGGGTACCCATCCTGGGTGAAATCTCGTCCATAAGGGGAGGTAGTCGTCTTTTGCCCCAGCAGTGTAGTAGGGGCCATCTGACCTCCAGTCATGCCATATACGCTGTTGTTGACGAAGATTATCGTGATATTCTCGCCGCGATTGGCTGCATGGACTACCTCTGCGATGCCGATAGAGGCCAAGTCTCCGTCCCCTTGATAAGTGAAGACGACGTTGTCCCGACGGGCCCTCTTTACCCCGGTGGCAACAGCAGCGGCCCTGCCATGGGGGGCCTCGATGACATCGACATCAAAATAGTCATATAAGAATACAGAGCAACCCACCGAGGCCACTCCTATGATCCGTTCTTTAATCCCCAAGTGATCGATGGCCTCGGCCACCATACGGTGAGCGATCCCGTGATGACAGCCGGGGCAAAAGTGAAAGGGTTTTTCAGTGAGACTCTCCGGGCGTTTGAAGACCTTCTTCATCGTTGCCTCCTTAGCACTCTGGCCATGGTGCGCCCCACCTCCGCAGGACTCTTAACCACAACGATGCCGGCCTCCTCCAAGGCCTTTATCTTTTCCTGAGCGCTGCCCACACCACCAGAGATGATAGCACCGGCATGCCCCATGCGCCTACCCGGAGGGGCAGTGATCCCTGCGATGAAGGCAACCACCGGCTTGGTCATCTGCTGACGGAAATATTGTGCCGCCTCTTCTTCTGCCCTGCCACCGATCTCGCCGATGATGATTACTGCATCGGTCCCCGGGTCTTCTTCAAACAATTGAAGTATGTCCACAAAAGAGAGGCCGATAATGGGGTCCCCCCCGATCCCCACGCAGGTGGATTGTCCTATCCCCAACCTGCTTAGTTGATCAACTACTTCATAGGTGAGGGTTCCGCTGCGAGAGGCGATCCCTACCTTTCCCTCCCTGTGGATGTAACCGGCCATCACCCCTATTTTGCACTTGCCCGGGGAGATGATCCCCGGGGTGTTGGGACCGATCAATTTGGTATTTTTTCCCCTTAGGTATTGTCGCACCGCGATCATATCCAGAGTAGGGATCCCCTCTGTGAGGCAAACGACGACCTGCAGGCCCGCTTCAGCAGCCTCCATGATTGCATCGGCGGCAAAGGGAGGGGGGACAAATATAGCCGAGGCGTTGGCACGGGTCTCCTGTACCGCTTCTTTTACGGTATTGAAGATAGGGATACCGTCTAAGCTTTGACCGCCCTTTCCCGGTGTGACCCCAGCGACCACCTTTGTCCCATATTCCACCATCTGTCTGGTGTGGAATGTGCCTTCATTACCTGTAATTCCCTGTACCAATACGCTTGTGTTCTCGTCTACGAGGATGCTCATCGCCTTTCCCTATAGTTGGTTTACTAAGTCGGCCACCTTTTGGGCTGCATCCCCCATCCCCTCGGCTACGGTAAAGCGCAGGCCGGAATCGGCTAGAATCTGGCGTCCTAGCTCCACATTGGTTCCCTCTAGCCTAATTACCATGGGGAGGTTTATCTCCAGTTCCTTTGCTGCCTCTGCAACCCCACGGGCGAGGGTATCGCAGCGCAAAATGCCGCCGAAGATGTTGATAAAGATCACCTTGACTTCGGGATCGGAGAGCAAGATCCGCAGCCCGTGTTTGATCATGTCAACCGTGGCCCCCCCTCCCACGTCTAAGAAGTTAGCGGGCTGGGCACCTACCAACTTGATGAGGTCCATGGTCGCCATGGCCAAACCCGCCCCGTTTACCATACAGCCCACATTTCCCTTCAATTTGATGTAGTTTAAACGGTGCTGGGAGGCCTCTACCTCCAATGGGTCCTCCTGAGAGGTATCCCGCAGGGAGGAGATATCCGGATGTCTGTACAGGGCATTGTCGTCGAAGTTCAACTTGGCATCCAGTGCAATCAACTTCCCTTCGGTTACCACCAAGGGGTTGATCTCCGCCAAGGAACAGTCCTTCTCAGTGAAAAGACGGTATAGGTTGAGGATGATCCCGCTAGCCTTCCTCGCCAAGGAGGGATCAATGTTTAGGGAAAAGACAATTCTATTGGCCTGAAAGGGACGCAGGCCCACCCCTGGGTCTACCACCTCGGTGAAGACCTTCTCTGGATTTTCAGCAGCCACCTTCTCTATCTCCATTCCCCCCTCAGCACTGGCCAACACCACAGGGCATGCCCTAGACCTGTCTATTACTATACCAACATAGATCTCCCCTTGGACATCTAACCCTTCCTCTATCAGGAGGGCTCCCACAGGTTTTCCCTCTGGTCCAGTTTGAGGGGTGACCAACTTATTGCCCAAAAGCTTGGAGGCAGCAGCCTCCACGTCACGGGGGTCGTGGATTACCTTTATTCCTCCCCCTTTGCCGCGACCACCGGCATGGATTTGGGCCTTAAGGACTACGGGGCTTGTGCCGATATCTTGGGCGGCCTTGGCCGCCTCCTGAGGGGTCTTTGCCACCCTTGCCCGGGGGATAGGGATACCGTATTGCTTAAATAGTTCCTTCGCCTGATACTCGTGGACCTTCACGGCACACCTCTATTTCATATTGGAGAGGATGACCTCCGCAACTTCCTCTGGTGTCAGCATTGAACCTGGTGGCTTACCGTAAAAGTGGACCCGGGTGCCCTCTGCAACTGACAACTTAACGTCCTCCACCATCTGGCCGGTGTTGAGTTCAATGACCAAAAAGTCCCTTACCCTTTTAGAGGTCTCCCAGATGACCTCCTCAGGAAAGGGGAAGAGGGTGATGGGGCGGATGAGTCCCGTAGGGTACCCTTCCTTTTGCACCATCTCGATAGCCGTCCTTGCCACCCTCCCAACGCTGCCAAAGGCCACCACAACCAAACGGGCGTCCTGCAGGTTTATGGCCTCGTAGAGGACATCCTCTTTCATCCGCTCGTATTTTTGGTGTAACTTCCACACATGCTGAGTTAACTCCCCCTCCCCTAAATAGAGGGATTTGAGGACGTTCTTCTCTCTTCCTTTTGCCCCCCTGAGGGCCCATTCTTTAGGTGGTTCTCGGACTTCCGGCGTTCTCCTCACCAGGGGCTCTTTCATCTGTCCGACGATGGCATCTCCCAGGATCATGACAGGGTTGCGATATTTATCGGCCAACTCAAAGGCCTTGATGGTGAGATCATACATCTCCTGCACCGAAGAGGGGGCAAGGACCAATACTCGGTAATCCCCATGACCGCCTCCCCTGGTGGCCTGAAAATAGTCCCCTTGGGAGGGGGCGATACCCCCCAGTCCAGGGCCGCTGCGGGAGATATTGACGATAACCCCGGGGAGCTCACTCCCTGCCATGTAGGAGATTCCCTCCTGCATTAGTGATATTCCAGGGCCGGATGATGAGGTCATGGCCCTGGTGCCTGTAGCTGCTGCCCCCAGGACCATATTGATGGAGGCGATTTCGCTCTCGGCCTGGATAAACTCTCCTCCCAAAAGGGGGAGATGTTTAGAGAGGTACTCGGGGATGTCGTTTTGGGGGGTGATGGGGTAGCCAAAATAGAGCCGACATCCGGCGTCTATGGCACCCATAGCCAGGGCTTCGTTACCCTTGACGAGATCAAGCCCTTTTTCTTCTATCCTTCCTTTGCCCATCAGGTGATGTTATACCTTTTAAGCTCTATTTTGGGAGTTCACACAGCTCGATAAGGACCCCTCCAGCAGCCTTAGGGTGGATGAAACCCACCTTCATCCCATGGGCCCCTTGCCTCGGGGTCTCGTCGATAAGCCTCGCTCCTTTTTCCTTAAATTTCTTTAACTCGGCCTCAATATCGTCTACTTCCAGGCAGATGTGGTGGATGCCAGGGCCGCGGTTGGCCAAAAATCTTGCCAGACCTGTCTCCTGCTTGGTGGGTTCCACCAGTTCAATATTGGTCTCGCCGACGGAGAAGAACCCCACCTTTGTGTCCATTCCCTCCACTACCTCCACCCCTGCAAGGTGCAGGCCGAGAATCTCTTCATAAAATCGAGCTGCCTCTTCTAGCTTAGGGACGGCTACTGCGATATGATGGATCCTCTTTATCATAATCGACTCCTTCTCCTTTATGGCTTAAGTTCGTTTTGCTACCCTTTCCTTAATGAAACGGATGATCTCTTGGGTGGAGGTCCCAGGTTGAAATACCTCAGCAACCCCTGCCTTTTTGAGAACAGGGATATCGTCGTAAGGGATAATTCCTCCACCGATGACGATAATATCATCTCCTCCTTTTTGTCGCAACAGTTGCACTACCTGAGGAAAGAGTTGGTTGTGGGCCCCAGAGAGACAACTCAACCCCACTATATCCACCCCTTCTTGGATGGCCGTGGCGGCGATCTGCTCAGGGGTTTGGCGGATGCCCGTATAGATGACCTCCATTACGGCATCTCGCAAGGCCCTGGCAATTACCTTGGCCCCGCGATCGTGCCCATCTAGGCCAGGTTTGGCGATCAAAACCCTGATCTTTCTCTCTTCCATATCAGCTCCTTTTAAGTGATAATTGTATGTTCCTTATATTCCCCGAAGACCTCTCTTAAGGCATCGGCGATCTCACCCAGGGTGGCATAACTCTTTACCGCCTCTAGGATATAGGGCATGAGGTTCTCTGTCCCCTGGGCTGCTTCCTTCAGTCTCTTCAGGGAATCTTTGACCCTTTGAGAATCCCTTTGACTTCGCACCTTATTCAGTTTTTCTCTTTGATATCGTTCCACCTCCGGGCTTATCTTGAGGATATCAGTAAAAGGAGATTCTTCAACTGTGAACTCGTTTAGGCCCACGATGATTCTTTCCTTTTCCTCGATCTCCTTTTGGTATTTGTAGGCGCTATTGGCGATCTCTCTTTGAATAAACCCTGACTCTATCGCCTTGATGGCCCCTCCCATCTCATCTATTTTTTGGATGTATTCGGTGGCCCGCTCCTCTATCTGTTCGGTCAACGCCTCTATGGCATAGGACCCCCCTAAAGGGTCCACGATGTCAGCCACGCCGCTCTCATAGGCGATGATCTGCTGAGTTCGCAGAGCGATGGTGACTGATTCCTCTGTGGGCAGGGCAAAGGCCTCGTCGCGGGAGTTGGTATGTAGGGACTGCGTCCCCCCAAGCACAGCCGCTAGGGCCTGGAAGGCTACTCGTACCACGTTGTTTTCAGGTTGCTGTGCGGTAAGGGTGCAACCGGCTGTCTGGGTGTGAAAGCGCAACATCCAGGAGGAGGGTTTTTTTGCACCAAAGCGCTCCCGCATGATCTTGGCCCACATCCTTCGAGCCGCTCGGAATTTGGCGATTTCTTCTAAGAAGTTGTTATGGGCACCGAAGAAGAAGGAGAGCCTTCTGGCAAAGGAGTCCACGTCTAGTCCGGCCTCGATGGCCGCCTTTACATAGGCAATGCCGTCAGCTAGGGTAAAGGCCACCTCCTGAACCGCCGAGGAGCCTGCCTCCCGGATGTGATATCCGCTTATGCTGATTGTATTCCACTGAGGGAGGCGATCCTTACAGAAGGCAAAGATATCTGTAATGATCCTCATAGACTCTTTGGGAGGATAGATATAGGTCCCCCTGGCTGTGTATTCCTTGAGAATATCGTTTTGGATGGTCCCCCTCAATTGATCTAAGGGCACCCCCTGTTTTTCGGCCACGGCGATATACATGGCCAAAAGCATGGCAGCAGTAGCGTTGATGGTCATGGAGGTGCTTACTTTGTCCAAGGGGATCCCGTCGAAGAGGATCTCCATGTCCGCCAGGGAATCTATAGCCACCCCTACTTTTCCCACTTCGCCCGCGCATAAGGGGTGATCGGAGTCATATCCGATCTGGGTGGGCAGGTCAAAGGCCACGCTCAACCCCGTCTGCCCCTGCTTGAGCAGATATTTATATCTCTTGTTGGTCTCCTCAGCGGTGGCAAAGCCGGCGTATTGGCGCATGGTCCAGAACCTTCCTCGGTACATAGTGGGCTGAACTCCCCTGGTGAATGGATATTCTCCGGGCAACCCCAATTCCTCCATATATTCCATTTCCTCTATATCAAAGGGCATGTATAATCGTTTTAGCTCTATATCCGAGGTAGTCTTAAAGGACTGTTTGCGCTCGGGGGATCTCTCCAAGACCTTTTTCAGGGTGGTTTGCTGCCAACGATGTAGCTCTTTCCTCAAGTCGACCTTGCTCTTCATGGCCTTGCCTCCTTAAAATACCCCTTCCTGCCTTAATTCCTCGACCTCCTGCGGTGAGTAGCCAAGCTGCAGAAGGATCTCCTGTGTATGCTCGCCCAGAAGGGGAGGGGGGGTGCGGAGCTTGCCGGGGGTCTCCGAGAGCTTAATGGGAATCCCCAGCTGTTTTATCCTCCCTTCCGTGGGGTGCTCTATCTCCACAAACATCCTCCGGAAAAGGACCTGGGGATGGTAAATAACCTCTTCTAAAGAGAGGACGGGCTCGCAGGGGACATTTTTCTCCTCCCAGAATTTTATCCATTCCTGCTGGGTCCTTTGCATGAATATCTTCTGTAATTCTTGGATCATCTCCCTCTGCCTCTTCCCCGCTGCAAACTGATCTGGGATTAGATCCTCTCTGCCTATCTCCCTGCAGAAGGCCTCCCAAAAATGGGGTTCTAAGGCCCCTAGGGTCATATAAGCCCCATCTTTGGTTTCGTAGACGTTGTAACAGGCATATCCCCCATTGAGGAGCATCTCACCCCTTTTGGGTATTTTGTCCTCGGTCATATATTCCCCCAGGTAGAAGGGGAGCCAGGAGATCACACCGTCCAGCATGGCCACATCGATGTACTGCCCTCTGCCTGTCTTCTGCCTCGCCCAAAGCCCCAGCATGAGGCCAAGGGCGGCCAGCAATCCTCCGGTCAAATCGGCAATTTGCCCTCCAGGGATTACAGGCGCCGAATTCTTCCTTCCTGTTACCCCCAAGATCCCCCCCAAGGCAATGTAGTTGATATCGTGACCAGGCCTGTTTCGGTAAGGTCCGTCCTGCCCATATCCGGAGAGGGAGCAATATATGATCCTGGGGTTAATCTTTCTTATCTCGGTGTAACCAATCCCCAATCTCTCCATTACCCCTGGGCGAAAGCCCTCGATGATAACATCCGCCCTCTGGGCCAAGCGGAAAAAGACTTCTTTACCCCTTTTTGCCTTGAGATTGAGGACCAAACTGCGCTTGTTCCTGTTTACCCCCAAGAAGTAGGCCGATTCTTTATGTAGCCTTGGCCCCTGTCCCCTAATAGGGTCTCCATCGGGGCCTTCAATCTTTATAACCTGGGCCCCGAAATCGGCTAGGATTTGGGTGCAAAAAGGTCCCGGTAACTGGCGGGTCAGATCTATTATAATGACGTCCCGCAGAGGCATTTTTGTCTCAGTGCCTTTATAAGGGTATGTTCCCGTGTTTTCTTGGGGGATTGGTGTCCACTTTGTTCTGGAGCATCTCTAGGGCACGGATCAGTTTTGGCCTCGTCTCTTCGGGTTCGATGATTTCATCTACATATCCGAGCTCCGCTGCACGATAAGGGCTGGCGAACTTGTCCAGATATTCCTCCACTAGCTTCTTTCTGGTTTCTTCAGGCTTTTCAGCTTGCTCTATGTCCTTGCGGAAGATGATGTTCACCGCTCCCTCTGGCCCCATGACTGCGACCTCACCAATTGGGTAAATGTAGTTTATGTCCCCCCGGATGTGTTTGCTAGACATAACATCATATGCACCACCGTAGGCTTTACGGGTGATTACCGTTACTTTGGGAACTGTGGCCTCACAAAAGGCATACAGCAGCTTAGCGCCATGTTTAATGATTCCACCAAATTCTTGCGCCGTACCCGGCAGAAAACCTGGTACATCCACGAAGGTCACCAGTGGTATATTGAAGCAATCGCAAAACCGAACAAAACGTGCTCCCTTTACCGAGGCGTTGATATCTAGACAACCGGCTAGGTAATTGGGTTGATTGGCGACAATACCCACGGATATACCATTAAGACGGGCAAAACCTACAATGATATTCCTGGCGAAGTGTTCGTGGACCTCTAAAAACTTGCCCTCGTCCACCACCATTTGGATTAGTTGACGCATATCATAAGGTTTTTTGGGGTTGTCCGGGATAAGGGTCTTTAGGCTTTCCTCCATCCGGCTGGGGTCGTCTGCAGGCTCTACCCGGGGGGGCTTTTCCCTGTTGTTTTGGGGGATATAGGTAAGCAGTTCCCGGATGAGCCGCATGGCGTCGGCATCGTCCTCAGGGGCGAAGTGGGCCACACCGCTGACGGTATTATGGGTCATAGCTCCACCTAGTTCCTCTTTGCTGACGGTCTCATGGGTAACGGCCTTTATCACATCTGGCCCGGTGATGAACATAAAGCTGGCCTTTTTGGTCATGAGGATGAAGTCGGTGATGGCCGGGGAGTAGACCGCTCCCCCTGCGCATGGCCCCAGGACGGCCGATATCTGGGGTATGACACCGGAGGCCAGAGTGTTGCGCAGAAATATATAGGCATAACCGGCAAGGCTTTCCACCCCTTCTTGGATGCGGGCCCCGCCGGAGTCGTTCAGCCCTACAATGGGTGCTCCGTTTTTCATGGCGAGATCCATCACCTTACAGATCTTCTGCGCAAAGGCCATACCGAGGGCCCCGCCAAAGACAGTGAAGTCCTGTGAGAAGACAAAAGTGAGCCTTCCGTTGACCTTACCGTAGCCAGTAACCACCCCATCTCCATAGATCTTTTTCTTCTCCATGCCAAAGTCATGGCAATGATGGGTTACAAATTTGTCCAGCTCCACGAAGGTACCTTTATCCATCAACAGGTCGATTCGCTCCCGGGCCGTTAGTCTCCCCATTTCATGCTGCTTTTTAATCCTGTCTTCACCTCCAGCTAGCTCTGCCTGCCTTTTGCGTTGTTCCAATTCTCTCCTGCGCTGTTGCCATGAGGCCATTCGTCTCAACCTCCCTTAAGGCAAGATTTTATGGATGATCTCCTCGGCCATGGTGTAGGGATCTTTTTCCCTCTTTACCATAGCATCTACTATGCGGTCCAGCTCTCCATTTTTGCTTAATCGCTGTAGCAGCTTTTTCATCAAAGAGGATTTCAGGATCTCCAAGAACTCATACCTGGCCCGCTGCCTCGCCTGCTTCTGGTGTAGCCCTTCCTGTTGCAACACCTCTCTGTGGCGTTGAATTCCTGCCACCAGCTCTTCGATTCCTTCCCCTTTTATAGCCTCCGTTCTGTAGATAGGGGGGGTCCATCTATCAGTACTCTTTTGCCCCATCTCCAACATGATTCTGAGCTCTTGTTCCAACCTATCTGCTCCTTCTTGGTCGCACTTGTTGATGACGAAGATATCCCCGATTTCCAAAATCCCCGCCTTTATCGCCTGAATGTCGTCACCCAAACCAGGGACCAGAACTACGATGGATGTATCGGCTGCGTTCACGATGTCCACCTCATCCTGTCCCACCCCCACGGTCTCCACTAGGATGATGTCTTTTCCCATAGCATCCATTACTTTTATGACGTCATGGGTGGAACGGGAGATCCCCCCTAGATGTCCCCTTGTGGCCAGGCTGCGGATGAAGACTCCTTCATCGGTACTGTGGCGTTGCATTCTGACTCGATCCCCCAAGATAGCACCTCCGCTGAAGGGACTGGTGGGATCCACTGCGATAACCCCCACCGTTTTTGAATCCCTTCTGAGGACCTCTACCATCTTGTCCACCAAGGTACTTTTGCCCACCCCTGGGGAGCCGGTGACACCGACGACATGTGCCCTTCCGGTCTGAGGATAAAGTACTTTCAACTCATCGGTGGCCGAGTCCATTTCATCATCTATGTCTCTCATCAAGCGAGATGCGGCCTTTATATCCCCTTTTAATATCTTTTCTGCCAGAGCCATCTTCCCCCTTTATCAGTTAATTTGGTTAACAACTAAGATTATCGATGATGTTCAAGTCATCTCTTCAGAAGGACTGCATTCCCCTGAACCCCCTATAAGGAATTAATTTTTTGGAGTGGGGCCTTTTCTACAGAGAAATGTGCGAGGGCACTTTACTGTTTTGTTACGCCGGTCCACCAATCCCCTCCCTTTACTCCTATCTGTCTGGCGATGACGATCCTCTGGATCTCTGATGTTCCCTCTCCTATCTCCAGGAGTTTAGCGTTGCGATAGTATTTCTCCACGAAGAACTCCTTCATGAGGCCATAACCTCCGTGGATCTGCACCGCCTGATTGGCCACCCGATGCATAACCTCAGAACAGTAGAGTTTAGCCATGGCCGCCTCTTTGACAAAGGGACGGTTATTGTCGGCTAGCCAACAGGCATAATACAATAGCCAGCGCGCCGCCTCTATCTCCATGGCCATATCAGCCAGCTTAAAGGCAACAGATTGGAATGACCCTATGGTGCGGCCAAACTGCTCACGCTCATTGGCATATTTTAGGGCGGCTTCATAGGCCCCTTGGGCCCCCCCTAAACCCATGGCCGCAATACTCAATCTGCCCCCGTCTAGCGTGGACAACATCTGGTGGAAACCATCCCCCCTTTTTCCCAAAAGGTTCTCCTTAGGGACCCGGCAGTCCTCAAAGATGAGCTCACCCGTATTGGAGGCACGCCACACCATCTTCCCCTTCATGGGGCGGGCGGTAAATCCAGGGGTGCCATTGGGCACCAGAATGCAGCTCAACTCGTTCTTGCCATCTGGTCTCTTGCCGGTGACGCACTGTACCACACATACCCCACTTATTTCAGTACAGGAATTGGTGATAAAGATCTTGCTTCCATTGATCACCCACTCATTGCCATCAAGCACCGCAGTGGTCCGAGATGCCCCTGCATCGGAGCCAGCATTGGGTTCGGTGAGCCCAAAGGAGGCGAGCATCTCCCCTGAGCAGAGTTTGGGTAGCCAATATCTTTTCTGTTCTTCATTGCCGAAGTAATAGATGGGGGCTATCCCGAGAGAATTTCCAGCAGCCAGGGTTGCAGCCTGCGATCCATCGACCCTAGCGATCTCCTCTACTGCGATTATATAGGATACGTAGCCCATGTTTGATCCACCATATTTTTCAGAGACAAATGGTCCAAATAGCCCCAGCTCCCCCATCTTGCGTGTTAACTCGACGGAGAACTCCTCCTTTTCATCCAGCTCCTGACATATAGGCCTAATCTCTTTCTCGGCGAAGTTACGCACCGTTTCCCTCAATATCTTTTGTTCCTCGGAGAGTTCAAAACAGAGGGACATCTCCTCATACCTCACTTTTTAGTTATATTTTTTCACTTTACGTAAACTGTTAACTTGTGGAAAAAAATAATAAAACGATTTTTGGCTTATATCTGTGACTATATACAAGATCGGCCTACATTTGTCAATCCCTTTCGGAGGCAATCCGTCTTGGTCTATTAGTTTGGTGAGCTTCGAAATTTAGGCAGGGGGTATTCCTTTTGGGTTCCATCCCCTGCAGCGGTAATAGTCGGCTAGAAGCCTTTCCATCTGCTCTTCGGTGATGACCTTCCCTGTCTCGGGCAGCGGGTCCCGATGGAACCTAACGGGAAGGGCATCCTCGGCTTTAGTGAGTCCTTCTCGGAGGTTGAACCTACGGGTGTCATCTATGATGTGAGAGGCGATCTTGCGCAGACCATCTTTGTCAAGGCGCACTCCAGTGGCCCCCTCCACGATACTCGCCAACTGTTCCCATTCATACATATCACGATAAAAACGGCATAAGATCAGGGAGTCGAAAATGATCAGACGGTCCTCATACTCTATTAAAAGTTCCGCCTTTCCTTCAATTTGCTCGGGGTCGATGATCCCGGCAAGCTCCGGCTTGTAGAAAGTAGTGCGCAGGTGGCAAGCACCTCTGCTGGATGTGGCATAGGCCAGTCCCATCCCCTTTAAGACCCTGGGATCATATCCGGCCGGTTCCATCCCTTTTACGTGGATGGCGATATCCTCCAGGCCCCAGGTTTTTGCGGCATGGACTATACCCTGGGCCAAGACATGTCCAAGCCCCTCACGCCGGGCGATTCGCTGCAGGAGGGAAGCGATAGCCTCCACATCCCCATAATCGATCTTTTCGGTGATTTTACCCCTTCTAGCCGCCTCAATAGCAAAAGCCGTTAGATTCCCGGCAGTGATGGTGTCCAATCCCAGCCGATCACAGATGTCGTTCAGATAGATGATTTCCTTGATGTCGGTCACCAGACAAAGTCCCCCAAAGGCGTAGATAGTTTCATACTCAGGGCCCTCTATACGTAGCCCCTTGTGCCTGCCCTCGGTAACTTCCGAGAGCTTGCCACAGGCCATAAAGCAGCGAGGACAGGCCTTTGATCTTACCTTACATTCACCGAGGAGGGCGTCAGCACTTATCCGCTCCCAGCCATCGAGGCTACCCTGTGACCAGTAGCGGGTGGGAAATGCTTTAACAAGATTCATTATAGACACCATTTGGGGGGTGCCGTACCGTTTATAGGCTTGGGCAGCGCGGTCTCCTTTCCCCCTCTTTAAGATTTCCTGGGCGAAGCGATCTATCAACTCGGGGTTGGCGATCTGCCTACTTTTGCTACCGTGAAACACTATTCCTTTGAGCCTTTTAGCCCCCATCACTGCTCCCACCCCGGTGCGCCCCGCCTGTCGTCCCCGGTCGTTGCCAATCACTGCAAATCTCACCATCTGCTCGCCCGCCGGGCCGATGACCAAGGCGGCCTTTCTCTGCGAGGTCTTAACTCTATCGAGGGCCACCTCCTCTGCCTCATAGGCGTCCAGACCCCACATATCCCCCGCATCATGAAAGACGACCCCTGTGTCGGAGATCTCCAGCAGAGTAGGGTAGGGGGCTGCGCCATGCAGGATTACCGCATCGTAGCCGGTTCTACTTATGGGCTCAGCCGCCTTCCCTCCAGCATAGGATTCGGAATAGTAGCCGGTAAGAGGGGACTTGGTAAAGACCCCATAGCGGCAGGAGCCAAAAATCTTGCTGTCTGTAACAGGTCCTATGGCAAAGATGAGGACATTTTCGGGAGAAAGTGGGTCGGTGTTGGGGGAGAGATGGGCAAGTAGGAGGTGAGTTGCTAACCCTTTACCTCCCAAATATCTTTTGTAGAGATTGTCTGGGATATGTTCCTCGTGATAGGACCCTTCCGTTAAATTTACTCGAATTATTTTATTAAAAAATCCTTTCATATCGAATCATCGAATAATATTCTTTTATAGCGGTGGTGGAAGATTGGGAGGGTTTTAAAGGGGTACAAATTTTCTTTCCGCATGACCCAGATCAGCTTTATTTGTTCCCTCCGTTCACTAAGGAAGCAAAGTTATTGTTGACCATGTTTCTAACATCTAATGCTCTCAGTTGCTAAAACTTCCATACCAATCCTCCACACCCAGTTAGGGCTAAATTTGTGCCAAGGGTGACATGCCTCAGTTATTTTACTTTAAAGTCCTCAATGCTCTTGGCTACCCTACCATCAGGTAATACCACTGGTTCGACGATGCTTTCACTGTGCAAGGCCCACGGCAGGATGACAGCCGAATGGCCACCACGGCCGCCAGCAACAACGATTTCAATATCCTTCGGCTCACGGGTAACCGGCATTGGATGTCGGTTAGCGAAGGACTCAGGTCGAACCGGAACCAAACCTCTATTTCGGACCATTGGCACCGGATGGTTAGCTTGGGCGTGGATGTGCTCACGAATCTTATCCTTGTTCCAACCATCTCTATGGAGCAACTGGGCGTGGTCCGGTGTGAGGACGACGATTAACGGACCCGGAATATACGCGTTGTTGGAACCGAGCGTCGTGCAGCTATCTATGATGGTGTCCAAC
>QMLM01000010.1 GCA_003646745.1 Deltaproteobacteria bacterium
CAAATCGCTCGTATTTGTCACCATTCGAGGGAAACTGTTAAGAGATGGCTGCAAAGGGGAATTATTAAAGGATATCGGGTGGGGGCATCAGGGCACTGGCGAGTGCTGCCAAAGGATCTGGCTTCATTTCTGAGAGATAATAAAATTCCATTTCCAGAACCTGAGGAGATAGGCATCGATCTGAAGGCCTTGAGGGATGCCGAGTGTTCGAGAGATTATCTTAACCATTAATGATGAAGGAGGGAGGTGAGAGAGTTTAGGCTATAGAGAGGGGTTTTCAGTAAGGAATGGGAGGAGCATACTATAAACAAGCTTATTTACGGGGGGAAAATGGAAGAGATGAACAGAAGAGATTTTTTGAAGACCTTGGGGGTGGGGGCGGCAGCTTTGGGAGTGGGATCTATGGTCTCATCAAAGGCGTTAGGGGCAGTGAGTAAGAAGATTGATATTGGAGTTTGTAAAAGTGTGAGGATAAAATGTATTAGTGAGACTGGTTGGTGGAGCAACCCGTTACTGCTCTCGGACATTAAGCAAGCGGGAAAGGGAAATCTCAGAAAAGGATTGGGAGTTAGTCAATGGGAGATAGACTGGAATCGCAATAATTGTGCTGGTAGCTGTTCTTTGATCGATGTAGAAACTCTCGATGGGAAACATCATAAGTTTCTTGTAGATACTGGTTGGGATCCAAAATGGATGGACAAGCGATTTAAGGAAGAAAAAGTAGATGAAATGTTAATGTATAAAGATATAGAGTTTCTTTACGTTACTCATGAGCACCTTGATCATTTTTGGGGATTGGAAACAACTTTACTATATAATCCCAAAATAAAGATCATAATTCCAACCACGTTTTACCCGGAGGCCTTCCATTTTCTTAGAGGCGCAAAATTTTTGTATCCGAAAGCAAAAAATCTTATACCTCACAGAGGAGAGTTAATAAGAACGGAGCCAGGGAAGATTTATAAGCTCTTCCCTGGTTGTGCTTCTATTGCTTTTGACTTCCCTATTATTGTAAGAATTCGAGGGGAACAATCACTTTTCTTCAATGTGAAAGACAAAGGTATGGTGTTGGTGACAGGTTGTGGCCACCAAAGCTTAATAACCTTAGCAGATTTTGTCCAGAAAAACGTAGTTGGTGGAGGCAGTATGTATGGTGTTTATGGTGGGCTTCACTTGGCCCCCTTTGGACCTATTATTCCCAAGAGAGCTCATATAATCACGGAGATGGGGAAGTTCAATTTTAAGAAGGTGGCGTGCAATCATTGTACCGGGCTTCCAGCGGTTCAGAAGATGGTTGAACTTGGTTATCCTGTGGTAAGGGGAACAGCCAGATATGGCTCTATAAGTGATCTTTATGTGGGAAATGGAGATGAGGTGGTGTTTGGATAGTTGATGTACTTTGGTCAGTTGCTTTGCGAGGGGTGAGAGGCTTTTAATTTTTGGTCATTAGATTAGAAAGGAGGGTATTATCATGAGGAGGGGAAAGTTTTTATGGGGGGTTGTTATTGGGGTGGTGTTGGGATTGGTGGCCTTGCCCCTTATGGGCGGTGCCAAAGGTGCAGCAAAGCCCATTGTGATTGGTTGCCCCCTATCGACGGCTTTCTTATATGGCTGGGATGCCGAGAGGGGGATAAGGCTGGCAGTGGAGGAGATCAATGCCGCGGGAGGGGTCAAGGTTGGTAAAAAGAAGCGTCCTTTTAAAGTAGTGGTGATGGATACGCGGGATCTGGAGCCGGGTGTACCAGTAAGTGAAGCCTTGCTAACTGTGGAGAAGCTCATCTTGGAGAAGAAGGCCGATTTTATCGTGGGTGGTCCGGTGCGCTCTGAGGCGGCCCTAGCCGCCATGGATCTGCTCTCCAAGTACAAGAAGATCTCTATCTTGACCACTGGCGTATTGACACCGAAGTACCATGCCCGTGTTGCCCAGGAATATGAAAAGTTCAAGTATTGTTTCCGCATCACCGGTGAGGCCAAATGGATGGTTAAAGAGATCATCACCTGTCTCATGGACATCAAGGCGCGCTATGGGCTTGATAAGATGTTCATCATGGTACAGGACGTAGCTCATGCACGAGCAGGCGGAAATATCATCGCCAAGATCTCCACCGAGAAGGGCTGGACCGTCACCGGAAAGGAGATCTACCCCACAGGAACCACCGACTTTTCGATGGGGTTGATCAAGGCCAAAAAGACCGATGCCCAGGTTATCCTCATCTGGATGGATATGCCTGAGACCTCCATCCTTTTAAAGCAGTGGTACGACATGAAGGTGCCAGCCCTGCCCTTTGGTTCTATTATTGCGGCTGCAGAACAGCCCGGCTTCTGGAAGGCTACTGAAGGAAAAGGCGAGTATTGTTTGGCCAACGTAGTGAACGCCGGCAATGCCCCATCGAAAGCCACCCCTTGGACCATGAAGTTTTACAAGGCCTATAAGAAGAGATGGGGAGTGGAGCCAGAGGGCTATGGAGCCTCTAGCAGTTATATGGCCCCTTATGTGCTGAAAGATGCCATCGAGCGGGCTGGCTCCCTCAAGGCTGACAAGGTTATAGCTGCCCTGGAAAAGACCGATATAATGGGTGTCTACGGAAGGATAAGATTTGATCCCAAAAGTCACCAAGTCATCCCAAGTCTTGACCCCAAAGAGGGTGCGGTGGGGACTATCTTCCAGTGGCAGGCAGGCAGAAGGGTGGTGGTCTTTCCACCTAAGATAGCTGTTGGTGAGATAAAGCTCCCGCCTTGGATGAAAAAGTAGTCGAATATTGGCGCAGTGAAGTCTAGGGGGAGGGGTATTCCCTCCCCCTACCTGATGGATAATGAAGGTCCATTAAAGAGGTTTAATAAAAAAGTGGATATAATAATTTATGGGACTATAAATAGCATCGCCTTGGCCCTGATGGCCCTTGGTTTTACCTTGGTCTATGGGATTAGCAGGTTACCCAATTTTGCCCATGGTGCCTTATATGTCATTACCGGATTTATAGTTTGGGGTTTTATAAACACTCTTGGCCTAAATTACTTTTTGGCCATTATTTTATCCTTGGCCATCACAGGATTAATTGGTGCGGCCATATATCAGTTCGTCCTCATAAGGGTAAGGGGGATGGCGATCTCGGAGATCATTGCCTCCTATGCCATTGCCTTGGCAATTTTGGAGGGACTGCGATGGGGGGGCTTTAAGGGGATGACCTATACACTGCCCGTATTTATGGAGGGGGGCGTTGAGATATTTGGTGTCCCTGTAGACCTTCAACGTCTTATCGTAGTGGGGATAGGGATTGTAGTAGTGGCCTTTCTGTGGCTTTTTACTCATTATAATAAGATTGGTCTGGCGCTGAGGGGGATGGCCCAGGATGAGCGTGCCGCCATGATGCTGGGAATAGACTCTGACCGTATGGCGGTGATCGCGATGGCCCTCGGATCGGTATTAGCTGGGTTGGCGGCGGTGGTCTTGCTCCCTCTGGGCAACATCGTGGTGGAGGCGGGATACAGGGTACTGATCTTTGCCATAGCAGTGTGTATCGTGGGCGGCCTAGGGAGTTGGGTAGGCGCGGTACTTGCTGCTTTTATCATTGGCTTTGCACAAATAATTACGGTAGCTTATATAGAATCTCATTTTCATATGGTGGTAGCCCTTTTGGCCATCATCATCACTCTTATACTGAGACCTTCAGGGCTCTTCGGAAGGCAGAAGGAACTCGAGGAGAGGGTGTAGCATTGGCAACTGAGGAGCGGCGCAGGGAGAGGTTAGATAGGGGTATAAAAGTGCGTACCGAGGGGATATATGCCATCTCCACTTGGCAGGAGATGGCATATTTATTGGTGCCTAGGCTGGTCTTGATTTTGGGGATTCTTATGCTTCCTCTCGTTATACCCAGCCTTTACTGGCAAAGGGTTATTTCTATCGTATGTATATACGCCTTGCTCTCCTTGGGTTTTGACTTCTTGGCCCACTTTGTGGGATTGGTCTCCTTAGGAGGGGCCTTCTTCATTGGGGTGGGCGGATATTTGGCCGCCATTCTGAGCACCTCTTTAGGATTACCCCCTGCCCTGACCATTCCTATCGCCACCCTAGTTGGAGGGGCGATATGTACCTTTTTGCTCTTACCATGTCTGCCCCTAAGGGGCATTTACTTTGCCATCGTTACCCTTATGTATCCCTTGGTCTTGGCTAAGATCATTGAGGCCTTGGACATCTTAGGGGGGACCGATGGCATAGCAGGTGTGGCAAGTTTTCAAAGTAGGTGGGTTGAGCAATATTTCATTATTGTGATGGTCATCATCTCACTCTTTGGGCTGAGGAGATTGGTCAATGAAGACGTCGGCCTGGTCTTTCGCGGGGTAAAGGACAATGACCAAGCGGTTAGGGCCTCCGGAATAAGTATAACTCTTTATAAATCCATCGCTGTTTATATCGCCTCTGCCTTGGGCTGTCTGGGGGGTGCCTATTTGGTTCATCTCTATATGTGGGCTGGTATCTCTTTATTTGCCCTTGATTTCTCCATTTTGCCTATTGCTGCTACGGTGATCGGCGGAGGTGGCACGCTGGTCGGACCCCTTGTAGGGAGCTTTATCCTGGTTCCCATATCGGAGTTGTTGCGAGCCTTCGGTACCCTTAGGATCGTCTTTTATGCCCTCATCTTGATGGCCTTCATCGTCTTCGGGAGTGAAGGAATAATGGTCTATGCCCAGCGAAAATACCATCAATTTGAGAGGTGGGTTAAGGTATGAACTCAGGTCCTATCCTTGAGGTGAAAAACGTCAGCAAGGCCTTTGGTGGCGTGCAGGCGTTGACCAACGTCAGTTTTGAGGTGTATGAGGGAGAGATATTTGGCATAATCGGCCCCAACGGGTCGGGAAAGACCACCCTTATAAACTGCATCACCGGATTTGTGAAGATGGATGCGGGCAAGGTCTTCTTTCGGGGCAAAGACATCACTGGACGAGCGCCTCACAAAATCGCTGATCTTGGTGTTACCAGGACCTTTCAGGTCATGAGGCCTTATTATAGTCTACCTGCCTATAAGAACCTCATCGTCCCCTTGTTTTCACCCAGGGCCAGGCGCACTGGTGGATGGAGGGGAGGGGGTAGACTCGGGGATAGGGATACCGTAGGTATAGATATACTAGAGGAAATAGGATTTGAACGCGATTCTTTTGTCCCCTATAAGCTTGCTTCCACCCTGCCCACTGGTTATCTCAAACGCCTGGAGCTCGCTAGGTGCCTGGCCCTAAGGCCGGAGATAATCATCTGTGATGAAGTCTTCTCCGGCTTGAGCATGGCTGAGGTAGCGAGCATAGTTCCTTTAATAGAGAGGTTGCAGATGGATGGCATTACCCTGGTGATGATCGAGCACCGTTTAAGAGAACTCTTCCGTGTTGCCAATAGGGTGATGGTATTGAACTTTGGGGAGAAACTCACTGAAGGGGCTCCTGCAGAGGTTATGGAAGACGAGAGGGTAAGGGAGGCCTATCTAGGTACTGAGGAGGTATAGGATGCTAGAGGCCAGGGGTATCATGGTCTTTTATGAAAACATGCTGGCCATCAACAACGTTAGCATTAAGTGTGAGGAAGGACAGATTGTGGGCATCTTCGGGGCCAACAGTGCCGGCAAAACCACCCTTATGTACACCATCTCTGGGATAATGCTTGATATAAAGAGGAAAGAGGAAATGGCGGGAGGGGAGAGGATAACGGTGCTCGGTGAGATCCGTTATAACGGGGAGGATATAAAAAATCTTAAGCCCAGCGAAAGGGCCAGAAGAGGAATCATCCTTTGTCCAGAGCGCAGGAGGATCTTTGCGGAAAGCAGTGTGCTGGAGAATTTAAAGATCGGCGCTTACCTCGCTACAACTTCACAGGCAAAGGAGACGTTGGAATATGTTTTTACCATATTCCCCCCCTTAAGGGAGTTAAAGGGGAGGACAGGAGGTTTTCTCAGCGGTGGTGAGCAGCAAATGCTTGCCATCGGGAGGGCCTTGATGGCACAGCCCAAGCTTCTGCTGTTGGATGAGCCATTGCTGGGGCTGAGTCCTGCCATACAATCGATGCTGATAAGGGCGATTAGGGAAATAAGGGATCAGAAGGGAATTGCCCTCATCATTACCGAACAGTATGCGAGGCCAGTCCTCCCCATAGTAGATTACGCATATATCCTTGAAAACGGTTCGGCGGTCCTCGAGGGGAGGGGCAAAGAACTTTTAGAAAACCCTGATGTAAAGGCCGCCTATTTTGGGATGTAGCGATAAGAGTGGATACAGCAAGTAAATATACGCTAGAAGGTCTAAAGGTAAACAGAGGGCAGCAGGAGTGTACTTTTACCCGTTTTGAACAGATGTGCCAGCGATATCCCCACAGGGCCGCAATAATTTATTTGGGCGAGACCTTTACCTACTCTCAACTGAAGGAGCTTATAGACCGCTTCGCCACCGCTCTGTACGATTTGGGTGTGGGCCACCAAGACAAGGTTATGATCTATACACCCAATTGCCCCCAATGGATCATTGCCAATTTTGCCATCAATAAGATTGGAGCGGTGGTGGTCCCCGTTTCCCCCATTTATACGGCCTTTGAGGTAGAGTATATGCTCAACGACGCCCAAGTGGAGACACTGATATGTACGGACACCAATTATGGCTATGTAAAAGAGGTTTTTCCCAAGACCCCTTTGAAAAAAGTAATCGTTACCAATCTGACCGACCTTCTGCCCATATGGAAGAGGACGGTGGGATATCTCTTTGACAAAATCCCTGGGGGAAAGGTGGAGCGTGGGGAGGGAGTCTATTTTTTCAAGGAACTCATAAAGAAATATTCTGCCACCCCCCCTTCGATATCCATAGACCCATGGCTAGATTTGGCATATATCATGTACACCGGCGGCACCACAGGTTTCCCCAAAGGGGTGCCAGGGAATCACATGGGAGAGGTCTCCTATATAAATGACTTTATGGACGATGTGATCAGAGGCTATATCAGAGAGGGTGAAGACGTTATTTTAATGGTAAATCCCCTTTTTCACATCATGGCCAAGGGTTTTGCCATTGCCTCAGGTTTCAACTACGGGAATACGATTGTACTTATGCCTGTACCTGTAATAGATGTTGTCCTCTCGGCCATTGAAAAGTATAAGGTTAGATGGATGTTGGGGGTTCCGGCCCTTTACAGGATGATCCTTGAAAACGACAGAATAGATCTTTATGACTTGGGTTCCCTTCGCTATTGTTATTGTGGAGGAGATGTCTTACCCGTTGAGGTCTTCAATAGGTGGAGGGAAAGATACGGTATCTCCATTTACCAGGTCTACGGCTCCACTGAGGCAGGTCATGTCTCCTATAGCAGGCTTGATAGAGAGCCAGCGCCCACCAATGTCGGCCATCCCCTGAAATCTAGAAGATGTTTAGTGATAGATCCTGATACGTTGAAGGTCCTTCCCCAGGGGGAAGTAGGGGAACTTTTGGTCACTTCAGATTATACCATTAAAAGTTACTGGAACAAACCTGAGGAGACCGAGAGATCTTACGTACAACTCAATGGAGAAATCTATTATCGAATGGGCGATTTTGTTCGCTTAGATGAGCAGGGACAAATAGAGTTTGTGGAAAGGACAGCAGATATCATAAAATATAAGGCCTACAGGGTCTCTGCTTCGGAAGTTGAAGCGGTCCTGCAAGATCATCCGACAGTTATAGGGGCGTGTGTTGTAGGAGTACCCGATCCAAAGGTGGGTGAGCGGATAAAGGCCATTGTCGTGATGAAGGAAGATGCTAGGGGGGTGGGTGCATCGGAGCTGATCAGGTGGTGCCGGGAAAGGCTTGCCTCCTACAAAGTGCCACAATATATAGAGTTCAGGGATATGTTGCCGAAGTCCAAAGTAGGGAAGCTTCTGCGTCGTGAGATAAGGGAGGAAGAGCGCAGGAGAATGGAAAAGGAAAAGAGGTAAAGGTAGTAAGCCTCCTTATTATATTTCTATTAATTCTTCAGGTGCCAGAGTGAGTTTTTCCACTCCTTTCTCACCCACCATAAAGGTGTTCTCCACACCTACAGCACCCTCTGCGGGAAAAACCATCTTGGGCTCGAGGGCGAAGGTCATCCCCACCTCTAGAGGATAATCATGCCCTTGGGCGATAAAGGGGTATTCATCGATCTCTAGGCCTATACCGTGTCCGATGAAACGGGTCTTATGATTTGGGGGGCCCATAAAGTATTTTTCATATCCCAACTTTCTAGCCAGCTCCCACCCCTTTTGAAAGAGCTTTTGGCAGGAGATTCCAGCTGCAGCCAAGGATACTACCTCCGCCTCTATCCGGCGTGTGGCCAAAAGGGCATCTTTAAACCTCTTTGGTAGTTTTCCTAAGCAGAATATCCTGGTCTCATCCACCTGATAGCCGCAGTAGCAGACCCCGAAGTCGATGAGAATGGGTTCATGGGCTCTGATCGGTTTTAGGCTTGCTCCTACTGGAAAGGCGGGGGAGAGACCAATTCCTCCCATAGGGGCGTCAATATAGCTCAACATTCCCCCGGCACAACCACTTAGCACATGCCAGGAGAAGGCCTCGAAATTGAAGGCCCTCATCCGTAGGTAGCTCTGATGTCCGTGGCGCATGGCCACCTCTTCCAAGATCCCAGCTAGCTCTATCTCTCTCATCCCCTCTTTGAGCACCTTGGGCACCTCGGCGTAGACAAGCTGTCCAATTTCCCCCGCCCTTTTCATCAGATCGATCTCATAGGGCGATTTTATCTTTCTGACGTCCATGATTAGGGGTGATGAGTCGACGATCTCAACCCCGGAAAATATCCCCTGCAGGCGCAGATATTCCCTGGCCGGAAGGACATCTAGTTCTATTCCAATCCTTTTCGGAATTGAGCCATAGAGGTCATTCAGCACAGTGGGAACCTCTCTCCAAGAATTCAGTGGAATCACCTCCTTCAGAGCCGATTCCCCTTTGGCCCGCTCGATGTCTCTCTTTACCATTAAGATCTCTTCTCCTTCCACGGGGACAAATAACAGGGCCTTTTGCATGGTTCCGGAAAAATACAGCAGGTCCACATTTTGGACAACAAGGACTGCCTCCCACCCTTTTTTCTTCATCCTTTGCCTTAATTTATTTAACCTCCTCTTTATCTCCTCTTTGGGGAGATAGTCATAATATTTCTTCACTGTCCCTTTCTCTCTCTCAGATTTTTTAGAGGAAAGAGATAACCCCTCTTGTTATTTTTGTCAAACCTTTTCTATAAAGGAGAGGATGATGTAATTTTTGTAAATTAACGCTTAATTGTTGACAAAAAGGAGGTGTAAATGATAATTTAAGACGGTTTTTTTGTCGCATGTAGAGAAGACCCTTATGCATCAGGGAAAAGAAGTTTTTATTTAAGGAGAGGAGGCCTTGAAGAACTTGAAGAATAACAGGGAGCAGGATTTTCAATCATTGGGGTCATCGGATTTTCCGGCGACGAAGTTCTTCATGCACCTCTCCAATGGCACGAAGTTTTTCCGCAACAAGGAGTTTGAGAAGGCCATCAGTGAGTGGGAGGAGGCTGCCAAGCTACGGCCTGATTCTGTGAGAATTAAGAGGATGCCTGGCAGCGTCCTGTTTAGGAGCAGCCTCGATGATGTCCCGTTGGTGGGCTTGCTATATGCCGTCTCATCCAACGCCCAAACAGGGGTAGCCATTGTCCGCAGTGAATATGCCTTTAAGGAGATCTTTTTTAAAGAAGGATGGATCGTCTTTGCCCGTACTACCAAATCTGAGGAGAGGATAGGCAACTTTTTGACTAAGAGAGGCCTTATTTCCCCATCCAATCTGGAAAGAATGGCGGCAAGGGCAAAGAAAGATGGGGTGAAGCTTGGCAGATTCTTGGTGATGAAGGGATTGCTTACCGAGAAAGAGCTCCATGAGTTATTGGACTTTCAGATAAAGGAGATCCTCTGCGATCTCTTTTCCTGGAAGGAGGGGGAGTTTTATTTTGCCGAAAAGGGGATAGATGAAGAGGATGAAGTAGTAAGTTATACGCCTTTGGACTTGGCCCTGCTGGCCGCTAGGAGGGCGCTGGATTTTGCTACCTTTAGGAAGATGATTCCTCACAACAAAGTGATCTTTCGTATCCCCCCTTATATCGAGAAGGATAAGGCCAAGGTCATGGAGAAATTGGATGCCAATGAGAAGTTTATATTTTCCTTGATTGACGGAAGCCGCAATATAGATCAATTGATCAAGTTCAGTGGCAATGACGAGATCTCTACCATAAATATCCTCTATCGCCTGGTATTAATGGGTTTGATCAAGAAATCGAGGGATATCGGTACCTATGAAGACGTAGAGTTCAAGGAGGTTTCCAGGTTTCTGCGGACCTTTTTGGAGGTCCTCAGGCTAGTGGTGGACAGCTTGAATAAGGAGTTGGGGGCGAAGGCAAAGGATGTGCTAGACAAGGCCAGGAAGGGCCTAGGAGAGGACTACCGCAAGATATTCCATGGGATACCAATGGACAAGGATATTCCCTTGGATGTGAACAAGGTTCTAAAGAATATCTCTCTCTATTACCCAGACCCCTCCCAGAGACTGGTTTTTATCGATGGGTTTCATGAGTTTATAAGCAATATTCTGCATGAAATGAACCGAATTTTGGGGAAAAATGTGACCAACAGGGTTGTTTCCGAGATCGACAAGGTCAGGGTGGACATTTTTAGATTTTATACCGATTCTCCGATTAAAAGGAGGGTATTGGGGGCCTTGGACAAGATAGTGGCCCAGTTTCCAAGGTAAGGATATAAAAAGACAGAAAAGGGGATTGACCTATGAAGATTCCCGTTGATCTGATGGGATTGGTTCTTTTGCTTTTTTTGATGCTGACCATCTATTTAATTATCATCATCGTGTTTCTGTATGCGCGGCGGAAGTATAAAGGTGGGTTGATTGAGACGGTGATAAATCTGATTATCTGCACGGTTGGCTTTCTTTTCGTAGCCGACCTTTCGTTGTTTTTGATATACAGTTACGGCGTAAGGATAGGGTTCACCGTCCATGTAGTCTTTAAGATTATTGCCATGGTCTTTCTCTCCATTGGGGGGATAAGGTTCTTTGAAAAATGAGATCTTCTTGGAGGCTTACGAAGTAAAACAGAAGAGATAGTCTCGATATATCATCAAAATTATGTTGATTTTACCCTATCTCTCCCTTAACATAGGGAGAGAGGGGTATATGTGGAGGAGGGAGGAAGATTACTGTTTGGGCCTATACCCCCAGGGGGTGTTGGCCTTTTTCTTTAACGCCTTTTTTGAATTGGCATTTTGACAAGGATAGTAGAAGCTCGGGAAATCCGCATAAAGGAGGGGAAGGTGAATCCAAAGATCTTTCGTGAATATGATATCAGAGGGGTGGTAGGTGAGGACCTCACTGAGGAGACGGTCCGGGAGTTAGGCAGGGGCTGTGGGAGCTATTTTGCCCATCATGGGATCAGGCGGATCACTCTAGGCAGAGATTGTCGCTTGAGCTCCGGGGCCTTTCGCGATGCCCTCTTAGAGGGACTTTTAGACAGTGGAATGGAGGTTACTGATGTGGGTGTCTGTCCCACACCCCTGCTATACTTCTCCATCGTTCAGTTAGGACAGGAGGGGGGGGTGATGATTACAGGAAGTCACAACCCTCCGGAGTTCAACGGTTTTAAGGTCTGTGTGGGGAAAGATCCTATTTATGGTGAGCAGTTGCAGAAGGTACGGGAGATCATAGAGAGAGGGGATTACGTTCAGGGCAAGGGAAGCCTATCTAACTATGACATTATTAAGGACTATCATCGATACATCTTAGCAAACATCAGGGTGGAACGAGAGATCCGTGTGGTGGTGGATGCCGGCAATGGAACGGGGGGGGTTGTGGCTGTACCCATCATGCGCGATCTTGGGTGCCAGGTGGAGGCCCTTTACTGTGAGATGGATGGCCACTTCCCTCATCATCACCCAGACCCTACTGTGGAGGAGTACCTTGTTGACCTGATCGCTAGGGTGAAGGACACAGGTGCAGATCTGGGTATAGGCTATGACGGTGATGCTGATCGCATAGGTGTGATAGATGAGGAGGGAAGAATCGTGTGGGGGGACAAGCTGATGATCATCTTCGCCCGCGATATCATCCAGCAGAGGGGGGGAGGGACCTTTATTGCGGAGGTGAAGTGCTCCCAGAGCCTCTATGATGAGATCGCCAAGCTTGGGGGACGGGCTATTATGTGGAAGACGGGTCACTCCCTCATCAAGGACAAGATGAAGGTGGAGGGGGCCTTGTTGGCCGGAGAGATGAGTGGTCATATGTTCTTCGCCGACCGCTACTTTGGCTTTGATGATGCCATCTATGCCTCCTGTCGACTCCTGGAGATCTTGGGCAAGACCGACAAAAAGGTCTCGGAGCTTCTAGAGGGAGTCCCCCAGACCTATGTGACCCCTGAGATCAGGATAGACTGTCCTGATGATGTAAAGTTTCAAATAGTGGAGAAGGCAAAGGGGGAGTTTCGTCAAAAGTATCCCATTATTGATGTAGATGGAGTAAGGATTCAATTCCCCGATGGCTGGGGGCTGTTGAGGGCATCAAACACCCAACCGGTCTTGGTTCTCAGGTTTGAGGCCTCTTCCAGAGAAAGGTTGCAGGAGATAAAGGGGATGGTCGAGGCGAAGGTAAAAGAGTTGATGGCGGAAATTTAATGAGGGAGACCGAATCTCGGGGTTAAAATGGGGGCTTTAGGGGCCCACATGTCCATAGCCGGTGGGATCCACAAGGCCCTCTGGCGGGGGAAGCAGCTAGGGTGTGATACCATACAAATCTTTACTAAAAACGCCAACCAATGGCGGGCCAAACCCCTCGTCCCCGGTGATATAGATGCCTTTCAAAAGGCCTGGCAGCAGACGGGTATAAACCCCATAATGGCCCACGACAGTTACCTCATCAACCTCGCCTCCCCTGAGGAGGGGCTCTATAGACAATCCCTTAAGGCCCTTGGTGAGGAGTTGCAACGGGCCGAGGCATTGAGGCTTCCTTACTTGATAATGCATCCTGGATCGCATAAGGGAAGTGGCGAGCAAGAAGGTCTTCATCGGATCGCCCAGGGGATAAACCTATTATATCACAGGGGCGGAGGCACAGAGGTGATGATCTTACTGGAGACCACGGCCGGACAGGGGACCAATTTGGGTTACCGCTTTGAGCACCTTGCCAAGATCATTGAGTTGGTCGAAGAGGATGAGAGGGTGGGGGTCTGTCTTGATACCTGTCATGTCTTTGCCGCCGGTTATGATATCAGCACCCCGGAGGGATATGAAGCCACCTTTGAGGAGTTCCACCGGATCATCGGTCTGGATCGCCTAAAGGTTATCCACATCAACGACTCCAGGGCGCAATTGGGCACCAGGATAGACCGCCATGAGCATATCGGCCGGGGGCATCTGGGGTTAGAGACCTTCCGCCGTCTCCTACAGGATACCCGCTTTGCTGCACTTCCTTTTATCTTGGAGACCCCAAAGGGAAAAGACTCACAAGGGGAGGACTGGGATGTGGTGAACCTGAGGGTTCTTAGGGAGTTACTCTAGTGATGAAAGGCCAACTTATCTCAAAGAGACTACAACAGATCATTGAAGAAAGGATCAAGCGCAATGGTCCCCTTACCTTTGCCGAATTTATGCAGCTGTGTCTTTACCACCCTCAATACGGTTATTACTCTTCGGGCCGTGCTCGTAGGGGGAGAGAAGGGGATTATTTCACCAGTCCCACTGTCCACCCCATCTTCGGGGCCTTGCTGGGCAAACAGTTGGTCCAGATGTGGAGGATTTTAGGGGAGGGCAAATTCGATATTGTGGAAGCAGGAGCAGGAGAGGGATACCTCTGTTATGATCTATTGGGATATCTGAAAAGGAATGAACCCCAATTCTATAACCTCCTTCATTATCATATGGTAGAGGTAAGTCCTCTGGTCATCGAAAGGCAGAGGGAATTTTTAGCCTCTTTTCAGGAAAAGGTTACATGGTACAAACCCGATCAGATAAGTAGGTTAAGGATTGAGGGGTGTTTTCTTTCCAATGAATTGTTAGATTCCTTCCCGGTGCATCGAGTGGTAATGGAAGCAGAGGAGTTGAAAGAGATCTACGTAGACATTCAAGATGGGGCCCTCAGGGAAGTGACGCAGAAACCCTCCACAGCCGAACTGGAGGGGTACTTCCGCCGCCTGGGGATCAGCTTGGCTGAGGGGCAAAGAGCTGAGGTGAATCTGGAGGCTTTACGTTGGCTCAGGGCAGTGGCGCGGGGGCTCAAAAGGGGTTTTGTGATCACCATCGACTACGGTTACCTTGCTCAAGAGCTATTCAGCCGTGAACGCAGAAACGGGACTATATTATGTTATCGCGGCCACACGGTCTCATCTGATCCATACATCCAGTTAGGCCTGCAAGATATTACCTCCCACGTCGACTTTACCTCCCTCATCCTCTGGGGGCAGCAGTGGGGGCTCAGGTTTGCTGGCCTGGTCCCTCAATACAAATTCCTGCTTGCCTTAGGGATTCTGGAAGAGGTGGCAGTTTTGGGGGAGGGTAAGGAGGGGTTGGAGGCCACGTTGGAACGGCTTACCGTAAAAAACCTTATCCTACCTGGCGCAATGGGGGAGACCTTCAAGGTATTGATCCAGCACAAAGAGATAGAGAGCCCCCAGCTGGATGGGTTAAGGGAACCTTTTAATGGAGGTGAAAAATGGTTAGCGAGGAGATCATCCGCTCCCTGACGGTGAAGACACCTTCTAAGATCGCCCTTTTGGTCTTGGATGGGGTAGGAGGGTTGCCCGTAGATGGCAAAACAGAGCTGGAGGCGGCTCACACCCCCCATCTGGATGAGCTAGCCTCCCGCTCCATTTGTGGGGTGACCGACGCCGTCTCCCCAGGAATTACCCCTGGTAGTGGCCCAGGACACCTAAGTATGTTTGGCTATGACCCTCTGAGATATGAGATAGGCAGAGGAGTTCTGGAGGCTCTGGGGATCGGGATGGAGCTGGGCAAGGAGGATGTGGTGGCCAGGGGAAACTTCGCTACCATGGATAAACAGGGACTGATTGTAGACCGCAGGGCCGGTCGCATTCCAACGGAGAAGAACATAGAGCTGTGCGACCTCCTGCAAAATGAGATCAAGGAGATAGAGGGGGTGCGCGTGGAAATCAGAAACGGGAAAGAGCACCGCTTTGTGCTGCGCTTTTCGGGTGAAGGCTTAGATGGCCGGCTCCAGGATACAGATCCCCAGAGAGAAGGCCAACCTCCTAGGCCTGTTACCCCCATAGTCCCCGAGGCGCAAAGGACGGCCAGGATAGTAGAACTCTTCCTTGAGAGGGCCAATCAAATATTAAGGGACCACCGTCCTGCCAACACGGTACTTCTACGGGGGATCTCTCAGATACCCGAGATTCCCAGTATGTCAGAACTGTTCAAGTTGACCCCTGCCTGCATCGCTACCTATCCTATGTACAAAGGACTGGCAACACTGGTGGGGATGGAAATACTGACCACTGGCGAGGAGATCGCCGATGAGTTCATAAGCTTAAAGGAGAACTATGACCGCTTTGACTTCTTTTACATCCATATAAAAAAGACCGACAGCTACGGTGAAGACGGCGACTTTCAGCGGAAGGTCCAGATCATTGAAGAGGTGGACCGACACATACCGGAGCTTCTGGCCCTAGGACCAGATGTTGTCGCCGTGACTGGCGATCATTCTACTCCTTCACTCCTAAAGGCCCATAGCTGGCATCCCAATCCTTTTATCCTCTATTCCCGATATGAGAGGGCCGACGACGTTAGGGAATTTACCGAGGCGGCGTGTGCCAGAGGGGGGCTGGGGAGGTTTCTGGCAGTAGATGAGATGCCTCTCATGCTCGCCTCGGCCCTGAAGCTGAAGAAGTTCGGGGCCTAGAGGGGCTCTAGAATTTAGATGGTAGGCCCCTCCCCTTAAATAGATCTAATGGTTCTTCCTCCTCGCTTGCTTTTCCTTCGCCGGATATCTTGGGGGTCCTGCCGGCAAGGCCCAGACGAGAGGAGAGTTCATTCTGGATCAGTTTCTCCAAGACATCTGTCTCGCGGCTGGCTGCCTTGAGATCTCCTTTCAGTTGGGAATCGATGGCTTTTTTTATGTCTTTTTCTACCCCTTTAAGCTTGGGTTTAATGAGGTTTTGCAGGCCAGAGGCTAGGGTCTTGGTAGCTGAGGAGGAAAGGGTCATGGAAGGTTGGTCGAGGGTACCATCAATAGAGATTATTAAATTGAATGACCCCATATTTTTAAAGAGGTCTGCCAGGATGGCCGCTTTAGCTCCTACAGCTACTTTGGGGCGGTGGACCTCCAGCAACACTCGACCCTTTAAGGCATCTTCCTTGGCACGGAGGTAGCCATTCACATCTATGATAGCAGAGGTGAGCCGAAGAGGTGATTCCATTTTTGCAGTCTCCGAGTGTTGTACTTTAAGTTTTTTTATAATTAAATCGATGCGGTCGTCGATAAACTTAATGATGTATCGCACCATGGCAAACCTCAATCAATTATCTATCGCCTTTCTTATCAGATATGGCGTAATTAGTCAAATTTTTTTAAAAAAAATTTACCAGATATTTGATAATATAAAGA
>QMLM01000011.1 GCA_003646745.1 Deltaproteobacteria bacterium
AGAGGCGATGCAGGAAGTAGGGATCCCACCTGCGGCTGTACAGGTAATCCCCCACACCGACAGGAGGGCTATAGAGGAGATGTTGAAGCTGGAGGAGTTCATCGATGTCATCATCCCGCGGGGAGGTGAAGGATTAATCCGTTTTGTCGTGGAACACTCTCGGATCCCGGTAATTAAACACTATAAGGGGGTATGTCACATATTTGTCGATGCCTCAGCCGATATGGAGATGGCCTTGGAGATATGCTACAATGCGAAGGTACAGCGGCCAGGGGTGTGCAATGCCATGGAGACCTTGCTAGTCCACCATGAAGTGGCCTCCCGTTTCCTCCTCCCAATGGCAGAGAGGTTTCAAAGGGCAGGGGTGGAGATAAGGGGGTGTAGCCGGACACGTCAGCTACTGCCAACTGTGAAGGAAGCAACAGAAGAGGACTGGTATGCCGAATATCTGGACTTGATCCTCGCGATTAGAATAGTGGATGACATTGAGGAAGCAATCCAACACATCAAAAAGTATGGCTCCAAGCACACCGAGGCCATTATCACCTCTGATTACGGCAATGCACAACGATTTCTGAGGGAGGTCGATTCTTCCACCGTCTTGGTTAACGCCTCCACCAGATTTAGCGATGGGTACCAGCTAGGATTGGGGGCGGAGATAGGGATCAGCACCACCAAACTGCATGCCTTCGGCCCCATGGGGGTAGAGGACCTCACCACCACTAAGTTCATCATCTATGGAAATGGGCAAATCAGGATCTCTTAGAGGGGGTAAAAGGAAGATAGGGCTCTTTGGTGGAACTTTTGACCCGATACACTTAGGCCACCTTCGCTGTGCACAAGAGGTATGGGAGGCCTTCGACCTCAGTCAAGTGATCTTCATCCTAGCAGCCAATCCTCCCCACAAAGTGGACCGCCCTATCATCTCCACCAAAGATCGTTGGGAAATGGTCAAGTTGGCCATTGCCGATAATCCATTTTTCGCCCTCTCTGATGTAGAGATAAGGCGGGAGGGTAAATCTTATTCCATAGAGACCATCTCCTATTATCATCGCAATATCGCCGAGGGGGAAAGGCTCTTTTTCATTTTGGGCGCCGACTCCTTCTGTGAAATAGAGACATGGAGGGACTATCGGCAACTCTTTCGCTTATGCGACTTTATCGTGGTCTCCCGCCCAAACTTCGATCCATTACAAGCAAAGGTGCTAGAATCCGAAGGGTTCCAGAAAGATATCCATGAAGAACGATACCTCCACCCCTCAGGCCACCTCCTCTATCTACATAGGATAACCCCTATCGGGATCTCCTCTACCGAGATCAGGAGGGCTGTCCGAGAGGGAAAATCTATTAAGTATCTGGTTCCCAAGGAAGTGGAGGAGTATATTAGACGACAGGGTCTTTATCAGTGTTGAAATATACCCTTTAACTTTTGATCTCCCTTTGTTATAGTAATCGATAAAGATCCGACGAGGAGGGGGTCAATTTTATGGGTGGGGTGAGGACAAACCCTAATGAGGGTTTGTATGAAAGAGGCCTTTAAAGACTCTAAAGAAAAATCATTGTTTTGCGCAAAGGTTGCTCTGGAGAAAAAGGCCTTTGACATAACCATCCTGGAACTTAAAAGGGTCTCCTCCCTTACCGATTATTTCCTCATCTGCAGCGGTCGTTCCGACAGACAGGTACAGGCTATAGCCCAATTTATCGAGGAGAAAATGAAAGAAAGAGGAGTCCGCCCGCTGGGTGTGGAAGGGATGCAGGAGGGAAGATGGGTCCTCATGGATTATGAAGATGTAGTCATCCACATCTTTTATGAACCTATTCGACTTTATTACGATTTAGAAGGCCTCTGGATAGAGGCCCCGAGGGTAAACCCACCGGAGGAAAAGGGTTGAAGTTAAAATTTCTGTTCGGCGGAAGGGAAAAGGCGGACTTATTCCAAGAGGGGATAGAGGATTATCTGTCGAGGATAAAGAGGGATTTCCCTGTCGCAGTACTCTTTGGGAAAAAAGGAGAGCAGATCGCTAAGTTCCTCAACCATCTACCCCATGGAGGTTATCTTATTGGTCTAGCGGAAGACGGGAAAGGTCTCACGTCGTTGGAATTCGCCCAACTTCTCGAACGGCTCATACAGCGGGGTGCAAAGGAAGTCATCTTCCTGGTAGGGGGGGCCGATGGACTCGAGCCTAGTTGGAGGGAAAAATGCGATACCCTCCTCTCCCTCTCCCCACTGACTTTCAATCATCAATTGGCCAGGCTTATCCTTTTGGAACAGGTATATCGCGCCTTATCTATCATCCAGAAAAGGCCCTACCACAGATAAAAGGGGGGAAATCTATGTTTATCAGGCTTTTATTTCTTTCCATCGCCATTTTCTCGGCATTATTTATCTATATCTCCTATCTAAATCCTTTAAGTATAAGATTCCAATACCTCAAGGACAGTTATTTGGAGACATCGCTTTCCATCTTGCTCATCAGCTCCTTCTTCTTAGGGGCCTTAATAACCTTCTTCATCTATCTGGTTAAGGATATCAGCAGGGCTTTTAGGGAAAGAAGAGAAAAGAAGGAAAGGGAACAACTTTGGGAGAGGTTCTATCTGGCCACAGATGCCCTCCTTAAGGGCAACTTGTCCAAGGCCGAAAAACATATCTTGGTCTACTTGAAAAAAAGGTTCGATGACCCCAAGGCCTATCTAAAATTGGCCGAGATCTATCAAAAAGGAGGAAGACATCAAGAGGCCATTGAAACCTTGAGAAAGGCTAAGGGCTTAAAGGTGGATCAATTGGAAATCCTCTTTAGAGAGGCCCAGATTTATAAAGAGATGCATGACTACTCCGGGGCTACCAAGGCCCTAGAAGAGATTATTGCCCTCAGCCCCACTAACCTAGAGGCAATGAGACAGTTGAGGGATATCTATATCGATGAAAGGGAATGGGATCGGGCCCTAAAGCTACAGGGAAAGATCATTAAGAGAAGCCCTGATGAGGAAATTGAACAGGAGAGAAGGCTCCAACAAGGTTTGAAATATGAGTGTGCTAGGCTCGATGCAGAAAGGGGAGAGGAAGAAAAAGGGATAAAAGAACTGAAGGAAATCATCAAGGAAGACCGATCTTTTACCCCACCACAGGTTCTATTAGGAGAATTGTTGTACAAAACAGGGGAAACCAAAGAGGCAATAAAGGTTTGGCAAAAAGGTTTTGAAGAAACTCACGAGATCATTTTCTTGAACAAATTGGAAGACCTCTTTCTCTCGCAAGAAGATCCACGGGGGATTATACATCTTTATCTGGAAGCGATGGAGAAAAACCCCAACAACGTCGTCATCCCCTTTTTTTACGCCCGGCTCTGCTTGCGACTGGAGATGATCGATGAGGCCCTGCAGAGGCTGAAGGAAATGGAGCTGTCTCTCTCCGATCATCCTTCTTATCACTATTTATTGGCCGAAGTATATGCCCATAGGGCCGATTATGAACAAGCGGCAGGGGAATACCGGAAGGGGCTTGAGCTTGAAGGAGGAGATTATATCCCTTATCGCTGTACCAGTTGCCAGAAGGAGGCCAAGGAGTGGCTTCCCTTCTGCTCGAGGTGTGGACAGTGGGGTACTTATACTGTATGCACACAAGAGGAAATTAAAGCACCCCTGTCGCCTCTGCCTTCTAAGTTGATGAGCTGGGATTTTTAAAGTGAGGTTCTCCTCAGCCCTTCTGCAGCTCTTAGACCTCATCTTTCCGCATGTCTGACCTATCTGCCAAACCCCCTTAGGTAGAGGGGGGGAAGAGGTGTCAATTTGCCCAAATTGCCAAAGGGATCTAAAACCCATAACCCCCCCTTTCTGCCCCCGCTGCGGTCTCCCTTTCTTATGCGCGGAGGATGACAAGGTTCATCTATGTAGCCACTGTCTGAAGGAGAAACGTTATTTTGAACTCCATCGCTCCTTTGGCCTCTATGAAGGGGCATTAAAGGAAGCAATCCATAGGTTTAAATATCTAGGAGAATTTCCTCTCCTGAAGGTCTTTGCAGACTTAATGTCCACCACCTTCCAAGCCCTCTGCCTGGATCACCCGGTGGATTTGATCGTTCCCGTTCCCCTCCATGTGCGAAGGTTGAGGCAAAGGGGGTTCAATCAAGCCCTTCTACTAGCTAAGGAACTGAGCAAAAGGACAGGGATTCGTTATGGGCAGAGAGTGCTGAGAAAGGTCAAAGATACCCCCTTTCAGAGTACCCTCAAGGGCACCGAAAGAAGAAAGAACATAAAGGGGGCTTTTCATGTGAACAACACAGAGGAGGCAAGGGGGAAATCCATTTTGCTGGTAGACGATGTTTGTACCACCGGAGCCACGGTTAATGAGTGCGCCCGTACGCTGTTAAATGGAGGGGCTGAAAGGGTGGTTGCATTGACCTTAGCAAGGGTAGTATGAGGATGGTAAGCGAAAAAGGGGGTAAAATGGAAAAAGATAAGATAGCCGTCGTAGGGGCAGGGGTAGTAGGTACCGCCTTGGCCTATCTATTAAAGGAAAAAGGATACCGTATAATAGGTATAGCCAGTAGGAGTCAAAATTCCGCCCAAAGGGCTGCTTCCTTTTTGGGGGGTGAGGTCCGGGTCAGCACCACCCCTGAGGAGATCGTCCAAGAGGCAGATCTGGTCTTTATCACCACCTCGGACAGCGCCATCGAGGAGGTCTGTGAAAGGATTGCCAACAAAGAGGGTTTTCGCCCCGGGCAAATAGTAGTTCACACCAGCGGGGCCCTTCCTTCTACTATCCTGCTTAAGGCAAGGGAAAAGGGGGCCCTGATTGCATCGGTACATCCCTTACAAAGCTTTGCTGATGTTAAAGAAGCAATTAAAATCATCCCCTCTTCGATCTTTTGCCTAGAGGGGGCGGCAGAGGCTATCCCTACCTTAATGGAGCTGGTAAGGACGTTGGGAGCAAGGCCATTCTCTATCGACACCCGCTATAAATCCCTTTACCATGCTGCAGCCGTGGTGGCGTCCAACTTTCTAGTCACTCTATACTACTTAAGTTTTAAACTTTACGAGGCCATTGATATCCCCCGAGAGGAGGCCTCCCAGGCCTTGCTCCCATTAATAAAGGGAACGGTGAACAATATAGAAAAGCTTGGCCCGGTGAAAGCCCTCACTGGGCCCATTGCAAGAGGAGATCTAAACGTAGTTAAAGGGCATCTGGAGGCCTTAAGGCATTTAGATACCAGATTCATCGATATTTATCGCACTATTTCGCGTCTTACCGTAGAGATCGGGATCAAAAAGGGCACCCTCTCTCCCGAGAAGGGCGATGAAATCTTGAGGATCTTGGACAAATAAAGAAAAAGTGCAAAAAAGATGCAAACATATTTGCCGTATCTATCTGGCAATTAATATCCTTATATCCATTACATTGGTATTGGTCGGGCCAGTGATAACGAGATCACCAAGCTTCTTGAAGAAGTGATAAGAGTCATTCGCCTGCAGGTAGGCCTCGGGGTCAAGCCCTATCTTCAGAGCCCTTTCCACCGTCCTCCAGTCGGCAAAAGCCCCGGCGGCATCGGTTGGGCCATCAGTGCCATCGGTGCCAGCGCTGAACACAGCTGCTCCCTCCCATCCTGCTATCTCCATACCACAGGCGAGGACAAATTCCTGATTCCTTCCTCCCTTTCCCTTCCCTCTGATGGTCACCGTGGTCTCTCCTCCGGAGATAAGACAAGCAGGGGTACTAAGAGGTCTGCCAGAACGAAGGATCTCCTTTAGTATGGCACCGTGTACCTTGGCCACCTCCCTGGTTTCCCCTCCGATGAAGGAGGAAAGTACTAAGGTATGATAACCCAACTGCTGTGCCTTTAGGGCTGCTGCTTCCAAACACTGGATGTTGCTGCCTACAATCAGATTAAAGACCTTTCGGAAGATGGGATCATCAGGCTTAGGGGTCTCCTGCACTTCACCGGCAGCCCCCTTGCGCAGATAATCCCATACTGCAGAAGGAACTCGGGGAGTAAGGTGGTACTTTTCGATCACTTTGATACACTCGGCAAAGGTGCTCTTGTCGCCTGCCGTCGGTCCAGAGGCGATCACATCTAGGTCATCTCCGATGACATCGGAGAGGATAAGGGAGACAACGGTGGCGGGATAAGCAAATCTGGCCAATCCTCCTCCTTTGATACGAGAAAGATGCTTCCTGATGGCGTTTATTTCATGGATCTCGGCACCACAGTTCAGCAGCAGCTTGGTAGTCTCCTGCTTCTCAGTAAGGCTCACCCCTTCCACCGGGAAAGGGAGAAGGGCCGAACCCCCTCCCGAAAGCAGACAGAGGAGCAAATCTCCCTCTCCCAACTCCTTGACCATGTCCACCAGGGCCCTCGCCCCTCGTTGACCAGCTTCATCGGGTATAGGGTGGCCTGCCTCCATGATCCTGACCTTTTTCAGCTCAGCGATATGGCCATATTTGGTAATGACCACCCCCCCCTTCAACCTCTCTCCCAGGATATCCTCTATGGCCTGCGCCATGGGCACAGCAGCCTTCCCTGCTCCAACGGTCCAAATACGTTTAAAATCACTCAACCGATACCTGCGCTGCCCCATCTGAAGTTCGTCCCCCGAGAGGTGAAGGGCCCTCTTCACCGCCTCTCGCGGATCCACCGCCTTAAGGCCCGCCTGAAAGATGGATAAACAGATCTCTTTTAGATCAACCTTCATACTACACCTTGCTTTGTTGCGGACACAGAATCAGTGCCTTTTCCCAGTTTCCCCAAGGCCTCGGCCAGGCGCTTGAACTCCTCTAGGTCTAAGGTCTCTGCCCGGCGCCGAGGGCCAATCCCAACGGCCTCCAAAACTCCCCTGATCTGCTGCCTGGAGCCCGGGCAAAAAGGGGATCCTACTAGGGAGTTCAAAATGGTCTTTCGCCTTTGGGCGAAGGAGGCACGCACCACGGCCCGGAAGAACTCCACGTCAGCTATATCTACCCTAGGACGTGGTAGAATTTCAAACCCCACTAGGGCAGATTCCACCTTGGGAGGGGGATAGAAGGCCTGAGAGGGTACCCGCATAAGGATCTTAGGGGAAGTATAAAGCTGCACAAATATCGATAAGGGACCATAGTCTCTGCTGCCAGCAGCAGAGGTAATCCTCTGTGCCACCTCTTGCTGGAGCATAAGGGTTGCGTAGGCCAAAGCATCCCTGCACTCCAAGAGCCGAAAGATAATGGGAGTGGATATATTGTAGGGGAGGTTGGCCACTACCTTTATCTTCCTGCCCTCCTGTTGGGCTAGGTCCCGGAAATCAAATTGTAGGGCATCACGATGCACAACCACTAAAGAGGCAAACCCTTCCCCCTTTTCTCTGAGATATTTTACCATCTCCCCGTCTAATTCCACGGCCACCACTTTCTTTGCCCGCGGTATTAAGTGAAAAGTTAAAGCCCCCATCCCAGGGCCTATCTCCACCACTATATCCTCAGGTTCCACATTGGCCAACCGAACGACCTCTCCAGCTACCTTCTTGTCGATGAGGAAGTTCTGTCCGAAACTCCTCTTGGGGGAGAAACCCAATTTTTTGAGTTCCCCTATGAGGGAGGTCATAATTCTGTCACCTCCCTAAGGGCCAACGAGACAAGGCGCCCATATCAAGACCATCCTTTTTGCCCTCCTTGAACAAGTGATAAGCAGCTACCCCAATCATGGCGGCGTTATCTTTGCACAGATGAGGCGAGGGGAAATAGGCTTTTATGCCCAACCCTTTCCCCTGCTGTTCCAATCTCTCCCTCAGTCGGCTGTTGGAAGCCACCCCTCCGGAGACCACCACCCTGCTTACACCGTGGCGTTGGGCTGCCCAGATAACCTTATTTACCAACACATCTACTACGGCCTCTTGAAAGGAGGCGGCAATATCCGCTATCCCATCGTAGCCGGGGGAATGAGAACGGACATAGTTCACCACTGCCGTTTTTACCCCGCTAAAACTAAACTCTAAGGAATCTTTGGCTATATAGGCCCGTGGGAAGGATATAGCACAGGGGTTCCCATGACGGGCTAAATCCTCAATGACCCTCCCCCCCGGATATCCCAACCCCAGATATTTGGCTACCTTATCAAAGGCTTCGCCTGCCGCATCATCTCTGGTCCCCCCTAAGAAGCGAAAGGCAGTGAATCCCTCGACCAGATAAAGGGCTGTGTGTCCCCCAGAGGCCACCATACCGATAAAGGGAAAAGGAACATCCTCTTCAAGAAAGACGGCCAGCAGGTGTCCCATGAGATGGTTTACTCCTACAAGAGGTATCCCCTTAGTATAAGAGATGGCCTTTGCAGCCGAGATACCTACCAACAAAGAGCCTACTAAACCCGGCCCCTTGGTCACCCCCACTGCATCTATTTCATCCAACGATTTATGGGCCTCCTCCAAGCTTCCTCTTATAACCGGCAGGATATTCTCCAGGTGCCGCCTGGAGGCTAACTCCGGAACCACACCCCCATACTTCCTATGGACTTCATCTTGAGAAGAGACTAAGTTGGAGAGGATCTTCTTGCCCTTCTCGATCAGGGCAGCCCCTGTATCATCGCATGATGTCTCAATAGCAAGGATAATCATCCTTTTGTCTCGATTGCATTCAAATTCTTCGAAGATATTATCATACCAAACCATTTGGCTCAACCTCTGAACCCTTTGACATCAAATGGGATCTATTCTAGAATTAAATCATCCTCTAAAGGATCTTGGCGCCGGAGGAACAACCAAAATATGATCATCAGGCAATTTGAGGTAGGGGACTATATGGTCTTCAGCTATATCATCGGGGATGAGGAGACCGGGGAGGCCCTTGTCATTGATCCCGCTGATGATGCCCAGAGGCTGATTAACTTCGCCCAACAACACGAAATGGATATCCTCTATATCCTCAATACCCATTCTCACATAGATCACACCATGGGCAATGCCGAGATGGTGCGACGTACCGGAGCAAAGATCATCATCCATGAGGCAGAAAGCTACCCTCTTTGCCATCCCTCCTTGGAGCTGCTGTCCCTCTTTCAGGCAGAACCCTCGCCTCCGGCAGATATATTGGTAAAGGATGGTGATACCATCTGGGTGGGGGAGTTGGGTTTAAAGATAATCCACACCCCCGGACATTCTCCCGGCAGCATCTCCCTTTATTTAGAAGATATGGTTTTCACTGGAGACACCCTCTTTGTGGGCGCTGTGGGAAGAACCGACCTTCCAGGAGGATCATGGGAGACCTTGGAAGCTTCCATCCGCCATCGACTCTTCACCCTTCCCGATGACACCGTTGTTTTGCCAGGTCACAATTACGGCTCTGCTCCTACCTCCACCATTCGCCAAGAAAAGCTCACTAACCCCTGCTTGAGGTTATAAGATGGCCTTCCACCCGGAAGACAGACGATTTATGAAACGCACCTTGCTGCTGGCCCGCAGGGGCATAGGTAGGGTAAGCCCCAACCCCTTGGTGGGGGCAGTGATCGTCCGCCATGGCGAGGTCATCGCTGAAGGATATCACCGCAGCTTTGGGGGCGATCATGCCGAAGTAGACGCCATCAAAAGGGCACGGGGAGATGTAAAAGGCGGTACCTTGTACGTCAATCTGGAACCATGTTGCCACTGGGGGAAGACCCCTCCCTGTACAGATGCCCTGATAAAGGGGGGGATTAAAAGGGTGGTGGTAGGAACCCTCGACCCCAACCCCTCGGTAAATGGGAAGGGGGTAAAGATCCTAAGAGAACACGGCATAGAGGTGGAGGTAGGGGTTTTAGAGGAGGAGGCACGCAAACTCAACGAGGTATATTTCAACTATATCCTTACAGGGCTCCCCTTTGTCACGATAAAATATGCCCAAACTCTTGACGGCAGGATCGCTACCTCCCTGGGGGAATCTCGCTGGATCAGCTCGGAGAACTCCAGAAAGTTGGCTCACCGCTTACGCGCCCAGCACGATGCAATCTTGGTGGGAATAGGAACCGTGCTAGCAGACGACCCGTCGCTCACCGTCAGATGGACCAAGGGCAAAGACCCCCTACGCATCGTCCTCGACAGCCGACTCCGCATTCCCTTAAATGCCCAAGTGCTACTAGAGGAAGGTGATACCCTTGTTGTCACAACTGATCAGTATGATAGAGAGAAATTTGCGGAGATAAAAAAGAAGGGGAAAGAGATCTTAATAGCTCAAAGAGACAAAAAAGGGTGGGTGGAGTTGCAGCCCCTCCTGAAGACACTGATTAAAAAGGACGTCTCTTCGATCTTAGTAGAAGGAGGAAGGAAGGTCATCACCTCCTTTCTGAAAGATAATTTGGCAAACAGAATGGTAATCATCACCGCCCCCCTCATTCTAGGGGAAGGGGTGGCAGGGATAGGCGATCTGGGGATCATGGAGTTAAAAAGTGCTATCAAACCATCCTCATATAAGGTGAGCCGTGTGGGGGGAGACATGGTTTTTGACCTGAGATTATAACAGAATACAGCCACTTATGCCATAACGAAGGGAGATCAATAGCTCCTCCCCATCCTGCAGTCCTCTATCTCAATTTTTGCTCGACAATTTCTGCTGCATCCTGAACAAACTTTGGGCAGATAGTAATGAAGAGCCCCTTCTCTCTCGCAAGCTCCCTCCCCTCAGGGGTGCTTATATCACAACCAAGCAACTCTTTACATACTATTGTCCCATTCCGAGACCTAAACTTATCGACAAATTCCTTAACTAGACTGTAAGTTTTTTCCTTTGATTGCTCATCCTCAGCGGCTGTTGCAACTCCCCCCTTGACATTTAAAAAAGATATGATAAAAAAATATAAAAAAAACTCCAAAAGAAAAGGGTAAAGATTATGTTTAGTGGTTTCTCTTTCTTCTTTTTTAATTTTATCAGGGCTCACCCATGCCCCTGAGCCCATCTGCATAGCGAAGGGAGCCATGGGTGAGCCAGATGGCCCCCATGGCTTTTTTGTTTCTAGATCAATAAGGCCATGGGAGGCAAATCCCATGGCCTTCTGATTTCTTCAGTGAAGAAAGGAGTGCAAGATGACCATTTCCAAAAAGGTGAAGCGGATCATGGAGGAATCCTCTTGGGTTAGGAAGATGTTTGAAACGGCGGCCCAACTTAAGGTAAAATATGGCGAGGAGAACATCTTCGATTTCACCTTGGGAAATCCGGTGGAAGAGCCCCCTGCAGGACTGAAGGAGGCGTTGAAGGAACTCGCCCTTCGCCCCATCCCCGGGATGCACAGATATATGCCCAACAGCGGCTATCCAGAGACCCGCAGATTTGTGGCCCAACAGCTCTGCTACCAGACAAGTCTCCCGTTCACTGAGGACCACATTGTGATGAGTGTCGGGGCCGCTGGTGGGATGAACATCGCCCTCAAGGCGCTGCTAGATGAGGGGGATGAAGTAATCGTCCCCTCTCCCTATTTCGTGGAGTTCCAGTTTTATATCGACAACCATGGTGGCCTCATGCGTCTGGTGGATACAAAAGAGGACTTCTCCCTTGATCTAGAAGCCATCGAGGCCGCCATCACGGACAGAACCAAAGTCGTCCTCATCAACTCCCCCAATAATCCTACCGGAGTTGTCTATTCCGAAGGTCTTTTGCGTGAATTGGCAGATTTGCTGAAGATCAAGAGCAAAGGCAGACGTACTCCTATCTATCTCCTGGCCGATGAGGCATACAAGACCATCATCTATGATGACCTCTCCTTTCCCAATATCTTTGAGATCTATGAACCCTCTATCTCGGTGACTTCATACTCCAAGTCCCTCGGTGTTCCTGGCGAGAGAATAGGATATGTAGCGGTTAACCCCCTCTTCCCGGGTGCAGAAGAAATAATGGGAGCCTTGATCTTCCTCAACAGGACTCTTGGTTACATCAATGCCCCCGCTCTCATGCAGAGGTTGATACCCCTGGCCGGCGAAAACCACGTAGGTCCCAGGGAGTACCAGAAAAAAAGGGATCTCCTTTATCAAGCCCTTATCGAATACGGCTACCGTGTTATAAGGCCTCAAGGTGCCTTCTATATGTTCCCACAATCCCCCATCGAGGACGATCTGAGCTTTGTGGAAGACCTCCAGCAGGACTTCCACATCTTGACCGTCCCAGGCAGAGGGTTTGGGAAGAAGGGTTATTTTCGCATCTCGTATTGTGTGGAGACGGAAGTCATTGAGCGAGCCCTGCCGGGCTTTGCGGCGGCGGCGAGGAAATATGGGCTGCGATGAGGCCTCAGGACATGCCCAAACCGTGCAGAAGCGTCTTTATATCTATATGCTGCATGAATATCTGGGCGAGAAACTCCCTGTTTTCCTTTACTCCTGCATAGTCACCAAGATAGGGAAATGACCCCAGTAGAGGAACCTCGGTAAATTGGGCGATGACCTGTGGGTTGCTCTCCTCGGAGGGGTCTACATCTGAGGTTGATTTGTTTACCACAAGGCCCACCACATCAAGGCCCTCCTTTACGCAGTAAAAGAGGGATAAAAGGGTGTGGTTGATGGTCCCTAAAGAGGACCTAGCAACCAGCAAAAGAGGCAGATTCAATAATTTAATGAGTTGGGGCAGAAGGATCTCTTTGCCGATAGGCACCAATAATCCCCCTACCCCCTCTACCACCATGAAGTCATGGCGGCCCTTCAGTTCATCAAAAAGTTCCTTTATCCTCTGCAGATCTATTTCCGCCCCTTCCCTCTGAGCAGCCACCCCAGGGGCCAGCGGTTCCTTGAAACAATAAGGGTTTATAAGGTCCAGATCGTCCCCTACACCGGATATCTCCTTGAGATAAAGGGCATCTGTGGGTATGATGGTGGACTCAAAGGAGGGGGCACCGCTCTCCAAGGGCTTCATTACACCTACATCAAACCCTTTGTCCTGCAGGGAGGTCACCAGGCCGGCAGAGATAATTGTCTTTCCAACTCCAGTATCGGTCCCCACAACCATAACCCCTTCCCTCATGGCATCCTCAATCCCTCTTGCGGAAAAAGTCCTTGACCATCTTGATGGCACAGAATTTCCCACACATAGTGCAGACTTCGTCCATTTGGGGCTTACTCTGCTCTCGGTACCTCCTGGCCTTTACAGGATCGATGGAGAGGCGAATCTGCTGCTCCCAATCGAGGGCCTTTCTCGCTCGGGAGATCCTCTCATCCCATTCCATTGCCCCCCTGCGGCCGCGGGCCACATCGGCAGCATGGCCAGCTATGCGTGTGGCGATCACACCCTCACGCACATCGTCAGGGGAGGGCAGCTTGAGGTGTTCGGCTGGGGTAACGTAGCAGAGAAAGTCCGCCCCTGCATAGGCGGCCAGGGCCCCCCCAATGGCACACACGATATGATCGTAACCTGGAGCTACATCGGTTACTAGCGGACCCAAGACATAAAAGGGCGCACCCTTACACAGCTTCTTCTCCAAAAGGACATTGGCCTCGATCTGATCCAAGGGGACGTGACCTGGCCCCTCTATCATCACCTGCACCTGTGCCTCCCAAGCCCTCTCGGTCAACTCTCCCAATAGAAGAAGTTCCTGGATCTGGGGACGATCGGTGGCATCGGCCAAACAGCCGGGGCGAAGCCCATCGCCCAAGCTTAGGGTCACATCATACTTTTGGGCGATCTCCAAGAGACGGTCGAAGTGTTCGTAGAGGGGATTTTCCCGCTCATTGTATATCATCCAAGTGGTGAGAAAGGCGCCCCCTCTGCTGACAATATCCGTTATTCTTCCCTGGGCCTTCAGTCTCTCCAAAGTGCTCAAGGTAACCCCGCAGTGCACGGTAATGAAATCCACCCCGTCTCTGGCGTGCCTCTCGATTACCTCGAAGAGGTCATCTGGGGTCATAAAAACGATCCCGCCCTTGCGCTCCGCTACCTCAATGGCGGCCTGATAAATAGGAACTGTGCCTACCGGCAGCTGTGACCTCTCTAGGATGAGCCTGCGGATATAATCAATATCCCCCCCTGTGCTCAGGTCCATCACTGTGTCGGCACCGGCCTCCACCGCCACCTCCAGCTTCTGAAGTTCTTCCGCAGGATCGGCATGGTCAGAGGATGTCCCGATATTGGCGTTTACCTTGACGGTCAATCCCTCTCCAATACCCTTAGGCCGCAGCCCTCGGTGGCCCCGGTTTACGGGAATGACTACCCTTCCCTTGGCCACTCGCTCCATGAGCACCTGGAGTTCCACCCCCTCATCTCGTGCCACCTCCTTCATCTCAGCAGTGACCTCTCCTTTCCTCGCCTTTGCTAACTGGGTCTCTATCATATTCTTTCTCCTGTGAATCTCTCCATTTATTTCACGGAAGTCTTTTTAGTTACTTCGCCTCCTCACAGATCTATTTATATCAATAACTTTCTTCACAACCTCTTCAGGATCTCTACCCAAAACCCGGACCATGGGCTCCTTACCCCATCCCCCTTCATCATAGATCACATCTGGCACCTCTTTTGCCTCGGCCAGAACCTTATCCACCGCCCAAGCCAGCGAACGCCCTTCCTCTTCCTTAATCTCTTGGGGTTCCTCCTTTCGGTCAAAACAGTGGGTGCGCAAACCCCCTCTTCTGCAGGCTTGCAAAATGTCAGGGGAGAACCTTATATTCATGGCCGAGCGATAGGAGGGGTCATATCTCATGACGGTAAGGATGATAGAGGCGACATGCTGAGAGGCACCAAATTCTGGGGCATCAGCCACCACAACGGTATCCCTCAATCTTACTATCCTGCCGGGGAAGGCCGCCACCTCCCCTTTATCTTGAGCAAAGGGAAGGGCATAGCCGAGATTAGAGGAGACCTCGGGAACGAGTTCTCCTATGCCCTCCTCCTCTTTTAATCTAAGGAAGGCCTCTCTTAAGGCCCCAATTACACCATATCTCTCCCCCTCTTTGGCCAAATAGGCATGGGGATTGGCGAACTTCCTCCCCTCACCGGCCGCAAAGGCCGCCCTGATGCTCAAAAGGGTAAAAGATCTGCCCCTTTGCACAGCCTCCTTCACCGAGGCCCCTTTGGCCAACTCAGTAGTGATAGCGGCAGACAGCACACACCCGGTGCCATGGGCCTCAACCACCCCTACCCTCTCTGAGCTGAACTCCGTGAACCCTGATCCATCAAGGAGAATGTCCACTGGGTCTGCCTCCAGGTGACCCCCCTTAACCAAGACCGCCTCAGCGCCTAATCCGCGGATCCGGCGGGCAGCCTCCTTCATTCTTTCCACAGTATTTACATCCATGCCCGTTAACGCAGCTGCCTCAGGAAGATTAGGAGTTACTAAAAGGGCCCTAGGAAGCAATTCCTTCATCAGTGCCTCTTTACCATCTTCCTTTAAAAGAGGGCTGCCATCTTTAGCCACAATAACGGGATCTACCACCAGCCTTTCCACCCGATACTGAGCTAGTTTTTTGGCCACCGTCCTTACCACCTCACCATCCCAGAGCATCCCTGTCTTCGCACCGTCGACCCTCATATCGGAGAAAATAGCGTCCATCTGCGCCTCGATAAAGGTAAGTGGAACCGGATATATCGACTGAACCCCCAAGCTATTCTGAGCGGTAAGGGCGGTGATTACACTCATCCCATATCCCCCTAAGATGGTGATGGTCTTAAGGTCTGCCTGGATCCCTGCCCCGCCTCCGGTATCAGACCCTGCTATGGTCAAAACCCTCTTCATCGCCCCTCCTTGAGCCTTTCGGCAATCAGGGCAGCGGCCTTCTGGCCAGAGAGCAGCATTCCTCCAAATATAGGCCCCATCCTATAGGCACCGAAAGTGGCGTTGGCAGACATTCCCGCCACGAATACCCCCGGGAAGACCTCTTTGGTATTCTCAAGGGTCTTTTGCTCTGCGACTTCTGCCCAGAGGGACCTCTCCCCCATGACCCTTCCCGTGGGGGTAAGCAAATCGACATCTACCTTGCGTTCAATTACCTTAACCACCTCTGTATCATGCCCTGTAGCATCAATTACATATTTGCTCCTGATGGTCAAAGGATCTACGTGGAGGCCGGCCATCTGGACCGCTGTCCAGTTCAAGACCAATCCGACCACCCTCTGCTCGCGCACCACCACATCCTCAACACTCATCAGATTAAAAATCTTTGCACCCACTTGGGCAGTCTTTGAACAAATGGTCGATATAGACTCCACAGCATCGGCCGTGTAATAGCCATCTTGGTACAGTTCACTCTCTATGCCGAACTCATCTAAGATCCTTTTGCCCGCCTCCTGCACCACTATCTCATTGAACATCATGCCGCCACCCC
>QMLM01000012.1 GCA_003646745.1 Deltaproteobacteria bacterium
CATAGAGCTGCGGATATAGGACATGGTAAGTCGTGCTTTCTCCGCCATCCCCTTGGGGGTAAGAATATAACCCCACTGCCAGCGCCCGATGCGCTTCACCTTGATATAACCCTTGGCGGCAAAGCGCTTCAGGTGCCAGTTGACTGTCCCCACCGCCACCCCTAACCTCGCAGCCAGATCTACTTGGCGGGCCTCAGGCTCCTTGGCCAAGGCCTCCAGAAGCTCAAGTTCCCTGATTTCCTTCAACTTACCCATCTTTATTTTCAAAAATTGAATTCATTAAATGAATGATAAAATGAACAAACAAAAAAGTCAACATTAAAATAGTGATGGAACAACAGGGCATTAGGATTAACTTGCAGCCCTTTGGTCTTTGGGCCAAAAAGGGGAGAGCTCGCGCAGCCTTTGAATGATAGGAGGGAGTTTCTCTAAGATATAATTTATCTCATCCTCGGTGTTATACCTGCTGAGGGAGAAACGAATGGTGCCGTGGATGGCCGAAGAGGGAACACTCATGGCCCCCAGGACATGGGACGGCTCTTGCTCCCCTGAGCTACAGGCAGAGCCTGAAGAGGCGGCGATCCCTTCCTCGCTCAACATCAATAAAATGGCCTCACCCTCCACTGCCTCAAAACTCATATTGCTGGTATTAGGAAGCCTATTTGCCCTATCTCCATTGACCAAGACCCCTGGTATCCTCTCCAAGATCCCTTCCTCCAACCGGTCCCGCAAGGCCTTTATCTTCTGCTGCTCTTCGGCCATCGACTCTTTGGCCAGCATACAGGCCTTTCCCAGGCCGATAATGGAGGGGACATTTTCAGTACCTGCCCTGCGTCCACCCTCCTGGTGTCCGCCGATGAGATAGGGTATAAACTTGGTCCCCCCTCTTATGTACAAGGCCCCGATTCCCTTGGGAGCATGGAGCTTGTGCCCTGAGAGTGAAAGCAGGTCAATTTTGCCGAAGCGCAAATCAATGGGGATCTTCCCTACAGCCTGCACTGCATCGCAGTGAAACACGACGCCCCTTTCCTTCACAATCTCCCCTATCTCCTCGATGGGAAAGATGACCCCGGTCTCGTTGTTGGCGTACATAATGCTTACCAAAGCGGTATCATTTGTTATGGACTCTCGAAGCTCATCCAAATCGATCATCCCCTTACTATCTACAGCTAGGTAGGTAACTCCATACCCCTTCTGCTCTAAATACCTGCAGAGATTCAACACAGCGGGATGCTCAACCTGAGTGGTCACTATTCTTCTTTTTTCGGGATAGGAAGCAAGGGTGCCCATTATGGCTGCATTGTCGCTTTCAGTGCCACAACTGGTGAATACGATCTCGTCAGGGTGGGCTCCCAAAAGGTCGGCCACCCGCTCTCTGGCTTCTCTGATCCTCTCTGCCACCTTGCTACCAAAACGGTGAGGGCTCGAGGGATTGCCGTAGAGGTCACAAAAATAAGGTAACATCTCCTCCAGGACTTCGGGTGCCACACGGGTAGTGGCGTTGCTATCAAGGTATACCTCCCTCCTTTCTCCCCACCCTTTTTGCCTCTGCGGGATCGGTTCTTCTGCAATTCCCCCTGGATTACCTCTCCCAACTTGAAGGTGATCTCCTCCTCAACCCCCATATATCTCTTTAGCTCTTCCTTTTCCCTTTTACGCATCAGCCCCTTGATGCTCAGGCCGATCTTTCTCTCCTTGGGATCGATATTGATAATGAGAGCGCTGACGGTATCTCCCACCTTCAGGACATCAGAGGGACGCTCCACCTTCTGTGAGCTTGTGCCAAGCTCAGATACATGAATCAACCCCTCCAATTCTTCTTCCAACTCTACGAAGGCCCCAAAGTCGGTGAGACTAGTGACCTTTCCAGTAACTACTTGTCCTACCTTATATCTTTGCGGAACCGTCTCCCACGGATCTGGCCGCAATTGTTTTATGCCCAGAGAAAACCTCTCGTTCTCCTTATCTATCTTCAGGACAATGGCCTCTACCTCTTGCCCCCTTTTATAAATCTCGGCAGGGTTTTTGATCTTTTTGGTCCAAGACATCTCCGAGACATGCACCAAACCATCAATCCCCTCATCAATCCCGATGAAGATCCCGAAATCGGTCACCGTCTTGACCTGGCCAACGATTTTTGTCCCTACCGGATATTTCTCCTCGATGATGTCCCAGGGGTTGGGCTCAATCTGCTTCATCCCGAGGGAGATGCGTTTCCTCTCCTTGTCCACATTCAATACCATCGCCTCTACGATATCGCCGATGTTTACATATTTGGAGGGATGCTTGATCTTTTTGGTCCAAGACATCTCCGAAACATGCACCAAACCCTCTACTCCCTCCTCCAGTTCTACAAAGACCCCGTAATCTGTGATGCTCACCGCTTTGCCCCTTACCCTAGAGCCTACAGGGTATTTTCCCTCTACCAAACTCCATGGATCGGGTGTAAGTTGCTTAAGGCCTAAAGACACCCTTCCAGTGCCCCCATCATAGTTTATCACCTTTACTTGGATGCGGTCCCCGATAGAAAAGCGTTCGGAAGGGTGGCCTACTCTCCCCCAGGAGATATCAGTGATATGCAACAACCCATCCACCCCGCCAAGATCGACGAAGACCCCGTAATCCGTAATGTTCTTAACAGTCCCTTCTACCACTGCCCCTACGTATAACTTGCTCAAGGTTTCCTTCCGCAAGGCCTCCCTCTCCTCCTCCAAGAGGACCCGGCGGGAAAGCACGATGTTGCCACGCCGACGGTTGAACTTCAGGATCTTAAACCTGAAGCTCTTACCGATAAGTTTATCTAAATCCCGCACTGGATGTAGATCAACTTGGGAACCTGGCAAAAAGGCAGGCACCCCTACATCCACCGTCAAACCACCTTTTACCCGAGAAACCACCACTCCTTCGATGACCCCATCTCCCCTATGGCATACCCGACTAATCTCATCCCATACCTTCATTTTGTCGGCTTTGTCTTTGGAGAGGATGATGATCCCTTCCTCATCTTCCCTGCGCTCCAGATAAACATCTACCTCATCCCCTTCTTTCACCTCCAGCTTGCCTTCTCGGTTATAAAATTCCGCAACCGGTATCTGCCCCTCCGATTTATAACCCACATCTATGGTCACAAAATCCTTACCCACCTCAATCACCCTTCCTCTGATTATCTCTCCTTCCTCTATCTCTCGAAAGGTCTTCCCATAGAACTCCCGCAGATCCCCTTCATCATGCTGCGTGTCTACTTGTTCATTGTTTATCTCCCTTTTTTCCTCCATTAACGTTAACCCCCTAAGATATTTTCCTCAGAGCCTAAAAAAGAATTATATACCATAAAAAAAGAAGAAAAACCAAAATAAAATTAAGTCAAATCTTCTCTACCTCTTCTTTCACCTTAACAAGCAACCAATCCGGGGTAGAGGCACCAGCTGTAATCCCCACCTTTTGGACTCCTGCAAACCAGCGACGGTCTAGCTCCTGCTCCGTCTCCACATGATGGGTATTTGGCTGTACCTGGCGGCAGAGAGTGGCCAGTCGGGTAGTATTGGCGCTATTATAGCCACCGATAACTATCATACATTCCACCTCCTGGGCCAGTTTCACCGATTCCTGCTGCCGGATATAGGTGGCATCACATATGGTATTAAAGGCCCTAACTTCTTGTGCCACAAGCAGTGCTTGGGATACCACCTCCTGAAAGTCTTTGTAAAATTGTGTAGTCTGGGCTATTACTGCCAACTTCTTCACCCCTGACAATGACTCAAGCTCTTGGGCAGATCCGGCCACCAATCCCTCTCCCTTTATGTAACTGAGGATACCCTGAACCTCCGGATGCCCCTTATCCCCCACGATTACCACTAAGTATCCCTTCTTGCTGAGAGAAGAAGCATACTTTTGGGCCTTTTTGACAAATGGGCAGGTGGCATCTACTACTTTTAGCCCGCGCTTCTGGGCCAAGTTCATCTCCTCCAGAGTAACTCCGTGAGAGCGAAAAATCACCGTCCCTCCCTTCACCTCATCCAAATCTTCCACAACTCCAACCCCTTCCTCTCCTAGCCTTCTCACCACTTGAGGGTTGTGTATTAATGGGCCCAACGAATATATAGGGGGAGGGCACCTACGGGCCGCTGTAAAGGCCATCTTAATGGCCCGCCTTACCCCAAAACAAAATCCGGCCCTATTTGCCACCATCACCTGCACCGTTACCCCCTCTTTTGCTGATTTCCGCCAGCATCTTCTGTACCACCTCCTCTGGGCTCATTCCGGTAGAATCTATATAGAATGCACCTTGCGCCATCTGTAGGGGGGCGACCTTCCTATTTTGATCCTCCTGGTCTCTTTTGATGGTCTCCTCTATTACCTGGGATAGGTCGGCAGAAATACCCCGGGCAAGAAGTTCTCGATACCTCCTTCTGCCCCTCTCTTGAGGTGTGGCGTCCAAGTAAAACTTGACATCAGCCTGGGGGAAAACTACCGTTCCCATATCTCTCCCCTCGGCCACCACCCCTGGGCCTCCCACCCTCCTCTGCAGTTGGGTCATGGCCTCTCTGACCACCCTCTGCTGAGATATCTTGGAGGCCAGCATGCTTATCTCCGGTGTCCTAATGGCTTCGGTAACATCCCTACCGTCGCAGTACACCCTCTGTCCCTGCTCAGCCTCCTCAAATTTTATCTCTATTTCGGCGCATAATCTCCTCAACTCCTCAGTCATTTCGGGAGTTATGCCCTCCTGCTCTGCCTTCAGGGCCACAACTCGATACGTAGCACCGGTATCGAGATATCTATATCCCAACTTTTTAGCCAGGATTCGGGCCACAGTGCTTTTGCCAGCCCCGGCTGGACCATCGATGACAATTAACAGCTTTTTTGCCACCTCTCTAAGGCTTGAATAAACCTTTTGTTCTCCTCAGGTAGACCAATGGTAACCCTTAAATACTCCCCAAGGCCATATCCTTCCATGCTCCGCACCACTATCCCCTCCTGCAGGAGTTTGTGTCTCACTTCTGTGGCATGGGACCCAAAATGTACAAGGATGAAGTTGGCCTCGGTGGGAACGAAGGGAAGGCCCAAACGGGCCAGCTCTGTATAGAGATACCTCTTACCCTCTTTATTCATCCTGGAGGTCCTTTCTATGTGCTCCTCATCCTCTAAAGCCGCCTGGGCCCCCACCAGCGCCAAGAGGCTGACGTTAAATGGCTGACGCACCTTCTCCATCTGCTCTATTAGCTCCTTGTGAGCTAATCCGTACCCTATCCTGAGGCCGGCCAGCCCATAGAACTTGGAAAAGGTCTTTGTAATAATAACCCATTTTTCCCCCTTCAGGTAATCTGAATAAAAGGGGTAATCGGTAGAAGTTACATATTCGCCGTAGGCCTCGTCCACCAAGACCACCACACCGGTGGGAAGACGCCCCAAGAAGTCCTTGAACTGCAAACGAGTGAAGATAGTCCCAGTGGGATTATTGGGGTTGCTTAAAAAAATAAGTTTGGTCCTGGAGCTTACCCTCTGAAGAATACCCATTAGGTCGATCTTAAAATCCCTCAGGTGAATGGGAATGCAAATTCCTCCCTGAGCTTGGGCGACAATTCGATAAAAGGCGAAGGTGGGCTCAGGCAGCAACACCTCTTCTGCCTCCCTTAAAAAGGTCCTTGCGGCCAACTCAATGACCTCGTTGGAACCATTGCCCAAAATGATATTTTCACTGGAGAGTCCCAACCTGTGCGCCAGCTTCTGCTTAAGGTCTCTTCCCGTCCCATCAGGGTATCGATGGAGGTACTTCAGGGACTTGGCAATGGCGTCTATGGCCTTTGGAGAGGGGCCCAAGGGGTTTTCATTGGCAGAAAGACGAACGAGCTCCTCTTCTGCCCGCCAGTCTCTCCCCTTAGGATAGGGAGGTAACCCCAAAATATAATCGGCCACTATTCCCTTAAGCCCAGACATTGCTGCACAATTTGCTCTGCATTTTTCATTATTTTTTGGAAATCCTCCTGCTCCAGTCCAGCCCCCATGACGATCTCCTGCAAATGGTCCACCGGCCAAATATCACCAGGAGCATGAGCATCGCTATTCAATATCAGAGGGGCCCCTATCTTTTGAGCCAATTTGGCCACGTGACCATTGGTTAGGGAATGACCTTTGCGTGAGGTCAACTCTAGATAAACAGAGTGCTGTTTAGCTAATAGAACCTCCTCCTCTGAAATAAGGCCTGGATGGGCCAATATGTCGACAGAGGCCTCAATGGCCATCCTGTTGGTTCCCGGCGCTACCGGCTCCACTATGCTCTCCCCATGGACCAGCACCAGCTTAGCCCCTAACTTCCTGCTTCTGCTGACCAACTCCGGTATAGCTGCAGGGGGGACGTAAGTAAGCTCGATCCCCGGGATTACCTTTATCCCTCCTTGACGGTTGACCTGCTCACAGAATAGTAAAAGTTTCGGGATAATGAGCTCTAGATTAGAGCTGTCCCCGTGGTCGGTTATAGCCAAGGCCCGGTAGCCAGCCGCCTCAAACCTCCTGGCCAACTCGGATGGAATAAGTTCCCCGTCACTAAACAAAGAATGAGTGTGCAAGTCTATCATCCGGCCATATCTCCAAAAAACAAAAAGGCCCTTCTCCCAAAAAGTTGCCGAAAAGAGGAATATTCCGAAAGTTAAGGTTCAAAGGGATATTAACACCCTGCAACTCTTCCCACTGTCAGAATGCTCCATGCAGTTGCACCTCTGCATTCCATTCAGCTACCTAAGCCTTGCCCCCTTGAATCCTTCTATTCAGCTAACCAATGGGAGAAGAACCTTCTAAATTACAATAAGGCCCTTCATGAGAATGAGGCTTAGTAAATCGCCATATTTTCTTACATCTTATATTTGCCAAAGTCCTTCGGTGAAAGACCTTCCAAAAATTCGTCCAGAGCTTCTTCTCCCTCCTTTTGCTGACGTAGATCTATCTTCCTCGATTTCTTAATCACCTCTTCCTTTACAAAGATGGGGGAACTAGTCCTGAGGGCCAAGGCGATGGCATCGCTGGGCCGGGCATCAATGGCATATTTTACCCCATCCATGTCCAGATGGATGGTGGCATAGAAGGTATTCTCCCGCAGGTCATTAACCTCTATCTTGACGACCTTGACTCCCAATGTATCTAGAATACTCTTAATAAGGTCATGGGTCATAGGCCTGGAGAGCTGGACCTTCTCTAACTGAGTCGCTATGGCACTGGCCTCAAAGAATCCTATCCAAATCGGAACAATCTCTTTCTCCTCTAAATCCTTCAACAATACAATGGGGGTATTGGTAAAAGGATCTACCGTTAAGCCACTTACCTTCATCTCTCTAAACATCCCCAGTCTCCTCCTTGTCGAAAAGCTCTCCCCGCAAGGAGTTTGGTAGGCCCTCTTTTATCCTCACCTTAACCAACCTTCCCACCAACTCATAGCCTCCGGGGAAATTAACGATGCGGTTACACCTAGTTCTGCCCATCACCTCTTGGGGGGAATTTTTGCTTCTCCCCTCTACTAGAACCTCTTTTATTTCACCTTCTAATTCTTTATTCTTCCTCAGAGTTATCTCCCGCTGGAGTTCCTGCAGGGTCTCCAGGCGCCTTTGCTTCACCTCAGGGGGAACATCATCCTCCCAATGGGCTGCTTTGGTCCCTTTACGGGGAGAATACTTAAAAGAAAAAAGGGCGTCAAACTCCACCTCTTGCATCAATTCCAAGGTCTGGATAAAATCCTCTTCCTTCTCCCCCGGGAAACCCACCATTACATCGGCAGTAATGCTGATGTTCGGAATCAACCCCTTTAACTTCTTGATCTTGGCCAGATACTGCTCTCTGGTATATCCTCTGCCCATCCTCTCCAACACCGCATTAGACCCTGCCTGGAAGGGAAGATGGATATGCTCACACAATCGTTGCAGCCTTCCAAAGGCATCCATCAGCTCTTCCGTAAAGTCCTTAGGATGGGAAGTGGTGAATCTAATCCTCTTCAGCCCCTGAATTTCATTTATTTTAGCCAACAGTTGGGGGAAAGTCAACTCATCGGGGTTGTTTCTGGCATATGAGTTGACATTTTGACCTAAAAGAATTACCTCCTTAGCCCCCCTTTGGACCAAAGCCTCTATCTCGGAGATAATCTCGTCACTCGGCCGGCTCCGCTCTCTACCACGCACATATGGAACAATGCAGTAACTGCAGAAATTATCGCAACCTTCCATAATGGTTACATAGGCACGCAATGGGGGGGTTGGGGGCAACGGCAGATCCATACATCGGGTATCCTCAAATCCCACTTCGCACACCCCCTTGCGTCCTCTCTCCACCTCCTTCAATATCTCAGGAAGGAGATGGATCTTGCCAGGTCCGAGGACGAAATCGAGAAAGGGAAATTTTGCTAACATCCGTTCCCCCTCCTGTTGGGCAACACAGCCGGCTACACCCAATATCACTTCAGGCCTTCTTTTCTTCAAACTTTGAAAACGACCTAGAATACTATAGGCCTTCTGCTCCGGTTTCTCTCTAACGGTACAGGTATTTACCAGTATTAGCTGCGCCTTCTCCCAACTCAGTGTCTCCCGATAGCCACACCCCGCCAGCAGAGCGAGCATGCGCTCTGAATCATGCTCGTTCATCTGACAACCGAAGGTTTTTATGTAAACCAGCCGCTCCATAACTGAAAAAGGCGGGGATAATCCCCGCCCCTACCCCCTTAACCACGGACCTTGAATTGCTTGTCAAGGCGCTTCATCTTCTCCACAATTCCCCCATACTCCAACTCACTATAAGGTAGCATAGCCGCCCCGGAGAAACCCTGTTCCCTCAACTCAATAGCCTTTCTTGCAACCTTTTCCCGTACGTAGTCCCAGAAGGGATGGTCGAAGGCATCAGCAGGCTCGGTGAGCTTGCCTTTATGGACGCAAAAGGCATGACAGCAAACCAATGGGGGGCCGTCGAAATAGGAAACGGGAGAATTAATCCGCACAGGCATGAGGGGACCTGTGTGGCTTCCCCTCATAAATCCCGCCACATAGTGCCCGATGCTGTAAGGTGCCAATACTTCGCCTGTAGCAGGGAATCCGCCCTGGACCCTTACGAGCATCACCGGGTCATCCTTACCCGTATATCTCCCCGCTATATTGTGGAGACGGGAGGTACTTACCGCTACCGCTATCTCACCCGTGTTGCGGGAGTGGATGCTTTCGACCACAAAACGCTCATTATCTCGTAACAATGCTGCTATATCGTAGAGGTCTTCAGGGGCGTTTAACTCTATGATCCTATCTCCCTCCGTGTATTCCACATCCATGATGGTAAATTTGAACCCCTTATCCATCGCGGGGCTCAACATCAGGCCAGGGCAATACATGGGATCGGCAAAGGCCAGAAAAAGGGGCAGGTTATATGCCCCAGGATCGGTCTTATCAGCGGCAAAAAAGAGGAAGGGTTCATTAGGCCTCTCCTCAAACTCCATCTCCGCCACAGCGGGACCCATCCCCTTTACATTGCCGGCAAAGGCATCTTTTAACAGGTCCTGCCCAGCACCGTAGAGACCTTGCTCCTTGGCCACCTCGGTACCCGCCACAAAGGCATCCCAAGCCAGCTTATGGATATCCTCATTCCCCGTGCCCTTTTGGTGGGAAAAGAGCAAAGCAATATCGTCCCCTGTATGGCTCACATAAAGGTCATCTATCAGGCCTTTGCCGTTGTTCTCCACGAACTCCCGAACCCTCTCTAGTAATTGCTGGGTGGGCTTAATATGCCCCCCTATACTCCCTATATCGGCTTTAATGACGCTCAAAGTGATCTTCATATCTTCTTACCTCCTTTCACGTTGTTTGGCTTAACTGCTCTCCTACATAATATGTTTTAACCCCTACCTTCGCCCTAACAAATCAAGGATGGGTTTGGGGGGATACCCTGTCATCCCTCCGTCCACCACAATTGTTGCTCCATTTATATATTTTGCCTCCTCGCAGCAGAGAAACAACACCACCGAGACCACCTCCTCGGGGTCGGCAAACCGCTTTAGCGGAACCCTCTCCGCCAAAGCGGACACTAGCTCCGTCTTCCCCAATATGGGCTCGTTCATCCCCCCGGCGATAAACCCTGGGGCAACGGCATTAACATAGATCCCATACCTGCTCCATTCATAGGCCAAAACCCTGGTCAGAGATAGCACTCCCGCCTTGCTCACACTATAAGGCAATAGGCCCTGTTCGCCAAAGAGTCCTGCTTGGGAAGATATGTTGATGATGCGGCCACCTCCCTGCTCCTTCATTACGGGGAAAACCGCTTGAGAGCATAAGAAGACCCCCTTCAAGTTAACATTTATCACCCGGTCCCAACCCTCCTCAGTTACTTTCTCGGCAGGCAGTATGAAGGGGTTAATCCCAGCGTTGTTGATAAGGATATCAACTCTCCCCAGCCCCTTCATAACTTCAGCTACCATGCGTTCTGTATCTTCCTTCTTAGATACATCCGCTCCCAAGGCCAGAGCCTTACCCCCATGAGCCTCTATCTCTTTAGCCGTTTCTGCCGCTTTGTCTGCCTTAAGGTCATTGACAGCCACCACCGCCCCTTCTTTGGCAAGCCCCAGGGCATACCTTCTACCCATACCCCTTCCTGCACCCGTGACTAAAGCGACTTTCCCTGCCAATCTCATCTTTCTGCCTCCTGTTTGAGTGTTATAGCTTCCACCCCTCCAGCTCTTTCACGGCAGAATGGTTGGTCAGATCCACACGTAAGGGGGTTATAGAGATATAGTGGTTTGCCACAGCATAAAAATCGGTTCCTTCTATCTCCTGAAATCTCTGCTCATCTCCACCTATCCAATAGTATTTTTTTCCCCTGGGATCGACCTCTTCCACCACCGATTCCCCAAAAACCCTCTTCCCTTGGCGAGTGATCTTGTAGGAACGAATCTCATCCTCCTCCAAATTGGGAACATTGATGTTCAAAAAGGTCCCCTCAGGGAGGCCTACTTGCATGATATATCTGGCCATCTTGAGGGCAAAATTGGCCGCTACCCCATACTTGAAATTACTTCTCGAGGCAAGCGAGATAGCGAAAGCAGGTATCCCCAAAAAGGTGGCTTCAAAGGCTGCTGAGACGGTACCGGAGTATACCACATCTTCGCCCAAATTGGGCCCCTTGTTTATACCTGAAACGACGAGCTGCGGACGTGCTTTGAGTATGCCGAAAACGGCTAGGTTGATACAGTCCACCGGCGTGCCGTCCACTGCATATACCTTAGGTGAAACCTCTTCTACACGCAAGGGGCGATGTAGGGTCAAGGAATGGGCGGCAGCGCTGCGCTCTCTGTCCGGGGCAACAACATATACCTCACCTAATGCCCCCATCTTTTGGGCCAAAATGCGCAACCCTTCAGAAGAAACACCATCATCGTTGGTGATAAGAATCTTCATTCCCATTTTCGCTAAATGGGGGAAAAGATTATTAGGAGCGGACGACCTGAAAAAGCCTCTCAGGAATGGTCGGGGCGAGAGGATTTGAACCTCCGACCACTGGCACCCCATACCAGTGCGCTACCAGTCTGCGCCACGCCCCGCATTAAAATCTATCATGACAAATTTCATCTCCTTAGTCAAGGGCCTCTTTTATTTGCGCCAATTCCTTCTTCAGCTCTCGCAAGATCTCCTTATAGCTTTCCTTTAAAAACTCCATCTCCAACTGCTGCCCATGGCGGCTCAACTCCTGGATCTTCTTTTTGGCCCCTGCAATGGTAAACCTGTCCTCATAAAGGAGCTTTTTAATGATGAGGATGGTCTTCAGATCTTCCTGCCTGTACCGGCGCTGTGTCCCTCCCGATCTTTTGAGGCGCAACTTGAACTCCTGCTCCCAGTATCTCAACACGTGGGGTTTTACCCCTGTTATACGACTGACCTCCCCAATACGATAATAAAGCTTGTCAAGATGAACAAGCTTTCCCATCACCATGGGAAAGGCCCCCTATGCGTTCAACAATTTTTTCAAGGCCTGGCTCGGCTTGAAGGTCAGCACCCGTCGCTGGGAAATCTCTATCTCCTGCCCTGTCTGAGGGTTCCTCCCCTTTCTAGCCCTCTTCTCCTTAACCACAAAGTTCCCGAAGCCTGATATTTTGATCTTTTCTCCCCGCTCAAGGGTCTCCTTCATGATCTCGAAGACCATCTCCACCATTTGTGCGGCCTCTTTTTTAGAAAACCCCACCTTTTCATAAACACTCTCCACGATGTCAGCTTTAGTCATACCTCACCTCCTTTACTGTCTACCTGATTATTAACCCAGGGACTTCTTTTAACCTATCCAGTATCTCTTGATGAAACTTATTCACTTCCTCATCGGTCAAGGTCCTCTTGGAGGAACGGTACTTTATTCTGAAGGCCAACCCCTTCTTGCCTTGAGGAATGGGGTCGCCCCGGTAGCAGTCGAAGACCTCTACCGACTCCATATGCTTGCTCTTAGTCTCCCATATAACCCCCCTTATCTCTTCAGCACTCACCCCTTCATCTACTACCACCGCCACATCCCTGCTGATGGAAGGGAATTTGGGCAGGGGAATAAACTTTATTTCTCTGCGGTAGTACTTCAGCAGGGGGCCCAGATCCAACTCAAAGATATATACCCCGGGGGGAAGTTCATAGGCCTCTGCCACCTCGGGGTGCAGCTCCCCTAATGTTCCTACCTCCTCTGCCTCCAATTTTACTGCTGCCCCTTTGCTTGGATGGAGGTAAGGAATCCCCTCAGCAGAGGAAAAAATGGGCGAAGGAACCCTCAACTCAGCGAGTAACCTCTCCACACACCCTTTGATGTCATAAAAGTCCACTTCTTTGGGGGAAACATTCCATCCTCCTGCCCGAAAGACACCCATGGCCAGCCCCGCCAAAGACCTCTTCTCTTCTGGAAGTTTCCCTTTTTTGGGGAAATAGACCTCTCTTATCTCAAAGAGCTTTAGGTCTCGATTCTTATGACTTAAATTGTAGCTAGCTGTAGTCAGCAAACCTGGCAACAATGTGGTTCGCATTACCGACTGTTCCTCTGTAAGGGGATTGAGCAGGGGCAATGGGTGCACGCGCGGATCATCACTGGGCAATCTCAAGGCCCGGAGGGATTGGGGTGAGATGAAACTGTAGGTGATCACTTCATAGAACCCGAGGCCAACCAGCACCTCTTTGGCTCGCTTCTCTAGCTCATCTTCGCTGCCTCTCTTTTGGGGCAATATCCACATCTTAGGGATCTCGACCGGAATAGAATCGTATCCCTTAAGGCGCCCTATTTCTTCAATGACGTCTATCTCTCTGGTAATATCACTTCGATAGGTGGGGGGAGAGAGCACCCATTCTTTACCCTGATCCTCCTTGACCTCAATTCCTAAGCGCTCCAAGATCCCCTCTACTTCCTTCTGCTCTAGGCTCATGCCTAGCAGGGCATTGACCTTCGCCAAACGCAACCTTATCTGTGGACGGGGGATGGGAGAGGGATAGCAATCGATGACCCCCTTCGCTACCTCCCCTGCAGCGAGCTCAGCGATAAGGGAAGCGGCTCGCAGGGAGGCAGGCAACACCCCCTCAGGATCAACCCCTCTCTCAAACCTATATGAGGATTCAGTCTGCAGGCCTAAGGCCCTGGAGGTGCGTCTAATCCCTGCAGGGGAGAAGTAAGCGCTCTCCAACAGGACCCGAGAGGTGTCATCCTGAATCTCTGAGTTTAATCCCCCCATAATCCCGCCAATGGCCACGGGCCTAGCAGCATCACAGATCATCAGGGTATCTCTATCCAAGGCCCTCTCCATCCCGTCCAAGGTGAAAAAGGTCTCCCCCTCAGCCGCCCTCTTCACCACGATCTGCCCACCTTTTATCCTGTCATAATCGAAGGCATGCAGTGGCTGGCCATATTCCAACATGACGTAGTTGGTCACATCAACCACGTTGTTGATAGACCTCATACCCGCCCGCTCCAACCTGAGCCGCAACCATAGAGGAGATGGACCTATCTGCACCCCTTTGATTAGCCTGGCGGAATACCTGGGACACAGATCGGGGTCTAAGACGGAAATCCGAACAAATGTCTCTACCTGCTCCTGGCCCTCCAGTAGCTTTGGGGTAGGGGGATGAAATCTGCCTCCTGTCAAGGCGGCCACCTCCCGGGCCATGCCGATCATACTGAGGCAATCCCCCCGGTTAGGGGTCAAAGAGACCTCTAGGATGTGATCCCTTAGGTTGAGAAAATCCATTAAGGGAATTCCTACCGGTGCCTCAGGGGGTAAAATCATGATCCCATCGGAGTTGGTCGAAAGCCCAAGCTCTGCCTCTGAACACATCATTCCCTCAGAGATCTGGCCCCGGATATCTGCCCTCTCTATTCTCACTCCATGAGGTAATTCAGCTCCCACCAGGGCCAGAGGCACCTTATCCCCTTCCTTTATGTTACCAGCCCCACAGACTATGGGAAGGACCTCCTCCCCCACCCTGACCTGGCAAAGAGAGAGTCGATCGGCGCGGGGATGGGGACAAATGGAGAGAATCTGGGCCACCATCACCCCTTTCAGATCTGTCCCCACCTCTTCCACACCCTCTACCTCTAGTCCGGCCATGGTGAGCCGTTCAGCAAGCTCGGAAGGGGTGAGGTCAAAATCTACATATTCCCTCAACCAACTGAAACTTACCCTCATTGCTCCCTAAAATTGCTCGAGAAACCGCATATCATTGGTAAAAAACAGCCTGATGTCATTAATGCCGTACTTCAGCATAGCGATTCGCTCTATGCCCATACCGAAGGCAAAACCTGTCACCTCTTCTGGGTCATACCCCACTGTTTTGAAGACCTCAGGGTCGACCATTCCTGACCCGAGGATCTCCAACCATCCCGTCCCCCCACAGACCCGACACCCTTTCCCCTTGCAGATGACGCACCCGATGTCCACCTCAGCACTGGGCTCTGTAAAAGGGAAAAAACTGGGACGAAATCTCAAACGTGTCTTCTCCCCAAACATCTGCTGTACAAAGGAGGTCAGTACCCCCTTGAGGTGGACAAAGGAAATCCCTTCGTCCACCATAAGTCCCTCTACCTGGTGAAACATGGGGGTGTGTGAGATATCAGAGTCCCGTCGGTAAACAACCCCTGGGGCAATAATCTGAATGGGTGGACGTTGGCTCTCCATCACCCTGATCTGAACAGGGGAGGTATGAGTCCGCAACAGCACCTCTTCGGAGAAGTAGAAGGTATCGTGCATATCTCGAGCGGGGTGATCGCGGGGGATGTTAAGGGCCTCAAAGTTGTAATAATCCAACTCTACCTGGGGGCCTTCAGCCACCCTAAATCCCATCTTAGTGAAGATATCCACAATTTGATCCATCACCTGAGTGATGGGATGAAGCCTTCCACGTACCAGAGGTGTCCCTGGCAGAGTTATGTCTATCTTTTCCTCGGTGAGGGTCCTTTGCTTTGCCTCTTCACGTAGACGAACAAGGAGTCTCTCTATCTGCTTCTCTAGTTCTGCCTTTAAAGCATTGGCCAGTTCGCCGGCTCGGGGCCTCTGCCCGGGGGGAAGCTCCCGCAAACCCCTGAGCAGTTGGGTGAGCTTCCCCTTCCTTCCTAGATAAGCTACCCTTATCTGAGAGACCTTCTGCTCAGTATCTGCTTGGGCAAGCTCCCTCTGCGCCGATTCCCGAATGAATCTCAGAGTCTCTTCGAAGGAATTAGACATTCTCCTTAGCTATGCGGACGAGGGCAGCAAAACCCTCGACATCGTGGACGGCCATATCTGCCAAGACCTTTCTGTCAAGGGCGACATTGGCCTTACGTAACCCCTCCATAAAA
>QMLM01000013.1 GCA_003646745.1 Deltaproteobacteria bacterium
CTTGAAGTGGATGCTCTGTGAGGGGACCATCCTGACCCTGGGGGTGACAGAAGAGCTTATAAGTAAGACCTCAGCAGATGTCACCATTACCCTCGGATTGACTTACTCCTTTTAGTCAGGATGATTTTGTCAATACTCTCTGGCCACTTCCTCACCCCGCCACACCCGCATCCCTCCTGCGGCCAGCGCCTCCAGTTCCTCCTCGCCGGGATGAACCAAAAGGGGGGCGATCCAAAAGACCCTATTCCTGATCTCCTGGACCAATCGGGGGGAGTGGGCCAAATCACCTGTAAGGACGATAGCATCTACCTCTCCGTATAACACGGTTGCCATTGCCCCTATTTCCTTGGCGATCTGGTAGGTCATGGCCTCATAGATCAATCGGGCATATTCGTCCCCTTTGGCGATCCGTTCCTCTACCGCTTTGGCATCTCTGGTCCCCAGATAGGATTGGAGTCCCCCCTCTCTGACCAGCTTCTCCTTTAGTTCCTCCTTTGTATATCTCCCGGAAAAGGAGATCTCCACCAGCTCCATTGTGGGCAGGGAGCCGGCCCGCTCGGGGGTGAAGGGCCCTTCGCTCAAGCCATGGGTCCCATCTACAATCTGACCCCTCTTATGGGCCCCAATGGTAATGCCTCCACCCAGATGCACCACGATTAGATTTACCTCATGATAAGTCTTCCCCAGCTGCTGTGCTGCTCGCCAGGCCACAGCCCTTTGGCTGAGGACATGCAGCGCGCTTTTTCTCTCTACTGCTCGCAGACCGGAGATCTTGGCGATGGGTTCCATCTCATCGGCTGTGGGGGGATCGACCACTACGGCATCTATTCCCAACGTCTGAGCCATCTCCCCTGCGATTATCGGCCCCAAATTGGCCGAGTGATGGCCATAGCGGCCCGATCTAAGGTCATCACACATGGCTTGGGTGATCTTATAGATACCCGGATTGACCGGCCTGCTAAGGCCTCCTCGGCTTACTATAATATCTAACTCGCTCAACTCTACGCTGTGGTTGGAAAGGATTTCCTTAATCGTCCCCGCTCGAAGCCTTAACTCCCCTTCGATACCTCGGCAGTGAGAGAGATCTTGCGATGAGTGGGTTACGGTCTCGCGGAAGACGGCTTCTTTGCCCGCAAAGAGCCCCACTTTGGTGGTAGTAGAGCCTAGGTTTATGACGAGGATGAGAGGATCTCTTTTCATGACCAAGACATAAGGATGGCGAGGGTTATGCCATAGTAGATACTTTTGGTGTCGTCTACCTCGATAAAAGGAACCACCGGGAACTCCGTCCCCATAAGGGCCCCAGCCATCCTCGCCCCTCCCAAAAGGTATAGCATCTGTACCAGCGTATAGCCCGTTTCTACATCCGGGACCAGGTAAATGTCCACTTGGCCGGAGACGGGATTGGCGATCCCCTTGTGCTGCGCAGCCTCGGCTGAGGTTGCGTTATCCATGGCCAGAGGTCCCTCGATATAGACCCTCCCGAACTGACCGCGCTGGGACATCTTGGCCAGCACTGCTGCTTCTACGGTGGAGCGCATAGCCGGGTTTACCAACTCCAGGGCAGAAAGGGCGGCTACTTTGGGCATCTGTGCGCCCAGCAGATGGGCTAGCTCCAGGGCATTATCAACGATAGCCACCTTCTCCGTGAGGTCTGGATAGTTGTTTATGTAGGTATCGGTGAACATCATCAGCCGCCCCTCTTTCAAGGAGTCAAAGAGGCTCACATAACTCATGACCCCTCGCCTGATCCCAAAGCCCTTCTCACCCAGTATCCCCCAAAGTTTCGGGTCTGTCCGCCTCCCATCCACAAAGACATGGGCCTTTCCCGACTGCACTAACTCCAGGGCACGCCTCCTTATCTTAGTGGGGTCCGATTCGGAGATAATTTCGATCCCCTCTGGTTCCATTTCCGCCTTCCTTAGACCAAGGGAGATCCTCTCCTCATCTCCCACGAGCAGGAGATCGGCTAGCCCCTCCTCTTTGATCCTTTTGGCTGCTCTCAGGACTTGATCCTCCCCTGCGTAGGATATAGCGAGGGCCCGAGTGTCCTTCTCCTTGACCTTCTCCCTTATCTGTGCAACCTTAGTGATCAATTTTGTCTTCCCTTGCTACACCGGACAATAAGACACCTAAGGCAATGTTGAGCAGTCTTACCTCATGGTCATCGGAGCGGGAGGGGGTCAGGGCGATAATCCCAGCTCCCACGGTGACACATTGCCTTTTGCCTATCCCGAGATGGTCGATGGCCTTGACCAAAATATTGCCCGCCTCGATTTGTGGCACAAGGAGGATGTCGGGAAACCCCTTGCTGGGATGATTTAGGAGGTCCACTAGGTTATGGAAGTCCTCTATTGTGCACTCCCCTAATTCCCCTCCTTTCGCCATCTCCTTGATGATCAGGGCTTCTTGCAAAGAGGGGAGTCCTTGATCGATGGCCCTGGCCCCGGAGAGGATCATGACCCTAGGAGACTGATATCCTACCTTTTGTAACACCGCCACAGCATTGCGGATTATCTTGACCTTTGTGTCAAGATCAGGGGCGATGTTCACCCCAGGATCGGTGATAACAAAGAGATGATCCACACCTGCGACCTCGTGAAAGCAAAGGGTGGAGGGGACCAAAGAGATATCGAGGCTCGATGTTACCTTGATCAGAGAACGATAAAGGTAGGTAGTGATAACGTTTCCCTTGATGATGAAATCGGCTTTCCCTTCCATCACCAGCCTTACACAAAGATCAGACGCCTCCTGGGGGTCCTTCTGTTGGATGATCTGCAGGCCGTTGCCGCTCAGACCTACCTCCCGGAGCTGGGATTTAATTTTCTCCCTATCGCCGATAAGCAACGGCTCTATATAACCCCTGCTAGTCGCCTCAGCAATGGAGAGGATTACATCTTCCTCATGGGGGTAAAAGATGGCTCCCCTCTTGGGCCCCAAATCCTCTGCCCTCTTTATAACCTCCTCAAAGTTCCTTATCATCGGTGATGATCCTTGCGTCGACCACCATTCCCCCTTCCCCCTCCCTAAAGAGGAAAAGGGGGTTAAGATCTATCCCCTTGATCTGAGGAAAGTCGATCATCAACTGTGCGAGTCGCAGCAGAGCCTCTTTGAGGAAAGAAAGATCAAGTGCAGGATTTCCCCTCGCCCCCTGCAGTAGGGGGTACCCCCTTAGCTCAGAGATCATCCCCTCTGCCTCTTTCTCCGATATGGGCAGAACACGCAATACGGTATCCCCCAAGACCTCGGCGTATATCCCCCCAAAACCAAGGAGCAATATAGGGCCGAAACCTTCATCCACCTTCCCCCCAAGTATCAATTCTGTCCCTCTCTGCGCAAATTCCTGGAGCAATATTCCCCCTTTATTGTCCCATTTTTCTGATACTTTGATTAATTGATTAAATTTCTCCTCTAGCTCCTTCTGATTCCTGACGTTCAAGATTACAGTGCCCATGTCTGTCTTGTGAAAGGTACTTGGCCCATTTACCTTTAGGGCCAAGGGATAGCCCATCTGCTCGGCCCGGGTCCGGGCTTCATCTAGGTCATGACAAGGAAAATAGAAGGCCGTTTTTATCCCAGCAGCGGCTACAATATCTAAGGCCTCATGGAGTAGAAGGGGCCTTTTCTGTGTTAAGGCCCTTTGGATGATCTGGAAGATCCCGTCTCTGTCTAAGGGGAAAGCAGCAGGAGGTTTCTCTAACTCTATTTCTTTAGAGCGTTGATAATGATCCCTCGATACGGCAAGTGCTGGTAGGGCCTCCCCAGGCTCGCTGAACATAGGGTAGTCCACGGACTTTTTGACAAAGGCGATGCTTTGCTCATCGGAGAGGAAGCAGAGCGCAATGGGCTTTTGGTATCTGTTTGCTAGCTCATTGAAGGCCTTCCCTAAATTTATCGATTCCTCCGTCTCCAAACCAGGGGCTGCGGCGTGTTGGAAGAGTATCCCATCCACCCCCTCCTCTTTCAAGACTTCCTCGGTAATTTTGGTGTAGAAGTTGAAGTCGAACAGATCACCCACATCGAGTGGGTTGGTAGGAGTTATTACTTTGGCCCGGAAGGCCTTCTGTACCCGGCGCAGGAAGTCCCCCGGGAGAGGATAAAGCTGAAATCCGTACTCCTCTGCAAAATCTGAGGCCGATATGGCTATCCCCCCAGAGCGGGAGATGACCACCAAGTTGTTTCCCCTCATGGGAGGAATGCTGAAGACCTTTACAAAGTTGACCACCTCCCGATAATCTCGGGCCCTGACGATGCCCGCCTCTCTTAAGGCGGCATCTACGACTTTATCATCGGTGGCCAAGGCGGCGGTGTGAAACCTGGCGATCTGGGTGCTGGATGGATAGATATTGACCTTTTGAACGATGATGGGTTTTTTCGTTCTCTTGGCTATCTCCATTAGTCTCCTGCCATGGCTGATACTCTCCAGATAGAGGATGATGATCTGCGTCTCTTCATCCTGCACTAGATAGGTGAGGTAGTCTATTTCGTTTAGATCCAACTTGTTTCCCATACTCACCACTTTGCTCACACCGATGTTGCTGCTAGCCAGCAGATTGATCAGAGCAAAGACCACCCCCCCACTCTGAGAGATAATCCCCACCTTTCCCTCTCGTAAGGCCTCTCTGCGCAAGGGGAAGAAGGGTGTGACAAAGCCATTGCCCATGTTAATGATCCCAATTCCATTGGGGCCGATCAAACGGACCCCCCATCTCCTGGCTACCTGCAGCAGCTCCTCCTCCAGCTTTCTTCCCTCTTGAGAATACTCCCCAAATCCCCCGGTCTCCACGATAACCCACTTAATCCCCTTACGACCGCACCCATCGACTATGGCAGGGACGGTGGCAGCTGGGGTGAGAATGACCGCTATATCTATCCCCTCAGGGAGCTCTTCCACCGAAGTCAATACCTTCCTGCCGAAAACCACACCACCACCGCGCCCCACCGTGAAGACCTCGCCATCGAAATGAAAACGGAAGAGGTTCTCCACGATGTTTCTGCCCATGTTCTGCCTTCTCTGGGATACCCCGATTACCGCCACCCGCTCAGGGTAAAAAAGCCTGTGCATCTGTTCCCCTATATGTCTATACCTCGGCCCCGATCCGCTCAGAAAGCTCCCTGGCCCTCAGGCGCACCATCTCCCCTATTTCATCCCTCCTGCGGTGATCTATCCTGAAGATGGGGCCGGCCACGCTCAAACAGCCGATCACCTTGTTTTCGCGATCGAAAATTGGCGAGGCTACCCGCCTAAGCCCTAACCTTAATTCCTGGTCTTCAAAGGCATAACCCCTCGCCTTAACCCCTTCTAAGTCTTCTTCCAACTTCTCCATCTCCGTGATGGTATAGTCGGTGATCTTCGGCAGACCTATCTTTTCCAAGACCTTTCTCCTCTTCTCGGGGTTCATATAGGCCAAATAGACCTTCCCCACCGCATTGGCGTGAAAATATGGATAGGCGCTGCCAATGTGTTGATAGAGCCTTATCCCTTCTGGGCTTTCGATTTGATCGATCAAGATCAACTGATCTCTATCCAGGGTGGATAGCTCCACCGTCTCCCTGGTGCACCGCGAAAGTTCCATCATCGCTTCCCTGGCCAGATTTCTGAGCTCAATTCTACCCAGAACAGTATTGCCAATACGTATTATCTTTAGGCCTAATCTATACTTTTTCGTCGCCTCATTCCGAACGATAAACCCCTTATGCGTCAATGTGCGCAATATCCTCAAGAGGGAGGGTTTAGGAATCTCCAGTCTGCGGGCGATTTCCACAAAGCCGAGGTCACACTCGGCCGCGGCCAATAGATCGAGGACATCAAGTCCCCTACTCAGGGCAGGAATTACTTCCTTTCGATGCTCATTTAGTTTCATATTTGGAACCTTTGGTTCTATATAAGAATACAATTACCTCACCTTGACCTCTATTGTCAACCCCGGTTCATGGGTTTGATCCGTGAAAAATATTTTATGGTAAACAATGCTTGACTTTTTAAGAGATTTTTGTAAGTTGGGGGGATTGTAAGCAGTGCTGATGTGTGGTGATAAGGAGGAAAAGGGGGATGGAGTATCTTGCCAAATTGCCCAGGGTCTTTTGTCCTGAATCGGTGGTAGTAGTTGGGGCATCTACAAACCCGGACAAATTGGGCTACCATGTGATGAAGAGTTTGGTAAAGGGTGGGTATCCAGGGCGAATCTTCCCCGTAAACCCCAGGGCCGCTAAGATATGGGACCTACCTGCCTTTGCTAGCGTTGATGAGGTGCCTGGGAAAGTGGATCTGGCTATTGTGGTGGTTCCGGCGCAGGCGGTGTTGGGGGTGGTGGAGGAATGTCACAGAAAAGGGGTGCAGGGGGTTATTTTGATCACCGCTGGCTTCAGAGAGATAGAGGACCCTGCTGGGTCAACCCTCCAAGAGCAGTTACGACAGATGGCTAGCGGTTGGTCGCTGCCCATCATCGGCCCCAATACCTTTGGTTTTGTAAACTTGAAGGTATCTCTCAACGCCTCCTTTACTTCGGAGTTCTCGCTGCTGCCCCAAGGTGGCATTGCTTTGGTGAGCCAAAGCGGCGGGTTCTGTCATCTATCAGGCTTTCGCGCCATTGAGGAGAATGTCGGTTTTTCCAAGGTGGTCGGTCTGGGGAACCGATGTAATATAGACTTTCCCGATATCCTCCCCTACCTTGCCGATGACCCTGACACCAGGGTCATTGCCCTCTACATAGAGGGAATGGATGAACCTCGTCGCCTCGTGGAAGTCGCCAAGCAGATGATGGGGCGTAAACCCATTGTCGCCTATAAGGCGGGCAGAGGGCAAAGCGGGAACAGTGCCAGCAAGTTCCATACCGGTTCCTTGGCTGGGCGCTATGAGATCTATCGAGGGGCCTTCCGTCAGGGGGGTATCTTGGAGGTGGGGCAGACAGAGGAGCTGTTGGATGTGGCCAAGGCCCTGGACTGCCTCCCCAAACTGAGGGGAAATAGGGTGGCCGTGCTCTCCAGTCAGGCAGGACCAGGGATGATCGCCTGCGATGTTTGTGAGTCCAATGGTTTGCAGCTGGTTGGTTTTTCTCCGGCTACCCAGCAGAGGATAAATGAATTGCTTCCTCCTTTGGCCATCAGGACTAATCCGGTGGATATGGGACCGGCCTGGTATAACCCGGGGGCGATCGTTGGGATTATGGAGGCGGTACTCGATGATCCCAATGTCGATGGGGTGATCTTTTTAGCCATGTACGCCTCGGCCAATATTGCCTTGGCAGGAAAGATGAGGGAGTATTTTGAGGGGAGGGAGCCTTTGAGTAAACCCCTCGTCGCCTGTTTTTCCGCCCCGCCTGAGATATGGTGGGAGGACATCCGGGCTATGGATAGAAAGAAGGGGGTTGTGGTTTTACCTACGCCTGAGCGGGCGGCAAAGACCATGGCCGCCCTCTGGAGGGCGTCACTTTCCGGAGGGTAAATATGGAGAGGTTCCTTGTGGGCATAGATGCCTTTGAGTTTTTGCGAAAAGAGGGGTTTCCGCTCCTGCGGACTAGGTTTGCACAAAGTGTCGATGAAGCAGTGCAATTGGCCAAGGAGATAGGTTTTCCCATAAGCCTAAAGGTCTCCTCGCCCGACGTGATTCACAAAAGCGATCTCGGTGGGGTAAAGGTTGGCCTCAGAGATGAAGAGCAGGTAAGGGGTGCCTTTCAGGAGATCGCCGATGCCTTTAGGGCGATGTCAGCGAGTGGGAAGTTTGAAGGGGTTTTGGTTCAGGAGATGGGAAAGGGAACGGAGGTGATCATCGGCGCCATCCATGACCCCCAATTTGGGCCGGTCATTATGTTTGGTTTAGGGGGGATATTTGTAGAGGTAGTGCGTGATGTGTCCTTCCGACTCATCCCCATCGAGAGAAAAGATGCCTGTGAGATGATCAGGCAGATCAAGGGGTTCCCCATTCTCAGCGGTGCCAGGGGGGAGAGGGTCGATTTGGAGGCAATAGAGGTGATCTTGATGCAAGTTTCCTCCCTTGTGATTGATTCCTCCCAAATTGTGGAAATGGATCTAAACCCTGTCTTCGCCAACGACCAGGGGTGTGCCATCTGCGATGCTAGGATTAAGATGAAGGGCTGATGGTGATAAAGACCCTATTTTTCTCTTCTGTTATCCTTGATGTTATCGGCAGGAAGTGGCCGATAACCCAGAGGTTGGTGCGCAGGTGATCGGTGATGCGAGGGACGGTTATAATTGCTTCCCCCCCTGATACTGCGAGAAAGGGCAGGATTTGGTCCCCCATCCATTCATCGAGGGCGGCTCCGGAGTCTATCTGACGCAGCAGCGCAGAGGCGGCCTCTGCTCCTACCTCCTCCGCCCTCTTGCCCCGGGCGCCCAAGGCATTGGAACCGAGCACGGTTTGCCCCGTCTGGGCCCAGAGATCGATCCCAGAACCAGGGGATAGGGTATCTCTGTATTCTACCTCGATATCATAGGGAAAGGGGGACCTTTTCAGAATATTAGTGGCCCCCTCCCTTTGGCGTTCAGCCACCCGTCTGTCCTTTAGAAGCTGTGAGGCATGAGATCTACCTTTGATCACCAAGACATTGCCCCGATCCAAAAGCTTCACAGGGAAGAGGGTGCCACCTTTTAACTGTGCTGATACTTCACCTCCACCGCGGGGGAAATACCCCCTTTTTATTATCTTCATCTCAGCTCGATAGCCGATCTTTTCCAAAAGGGGAAGGGTTACCTCAATTAAATAGCCAATTGTAGGTGCCCAGGGGACATCTGTTCCACCAACAATGTTGAGTTGGAGGGGGGAGGGGGATTTTATGGTCGGCAGCATCAAGGTCTGCAAGATCAAACCTATGGCCCCAGCTGTGCCGATATCTATGCGCAGCTGTCCTGCTCTGATCTTCCCTGGTTTGAAAGTTACCTCTAGGGAGCCCAGCTGCAACCCCTCAACTTCCGCATGGCATACCTCGGCAAGGGCCTGTACCCCTGCTAAGTGCTGTGCCCGCAACCCGGGTTTGGGTCTCCCTTTCCTGATTTCCTTGATCTTACAAGGAGTGCCTAAATAGGCGGCCATGGCAACAGCGGTACGCAGAATTTGGCCGCCCCCTTCACCGTATGAGCCGTCGATCTCAATCATTCATAAATCCAGCTCTGCTTGCGGTGTTGGAGCATCTCCACGAAGCTCTCTAACCTCAATTTTGTGCGGGCGTCAATGGCAGAAGGCCTGTCCCCTTCAATGGTCAAGATGGGGAGTTTTATCTCCCGGCGCAGGATGATGTCCTCTATCTGACGGAAGCAAAAGGCCTGGACATAATGGATGAGCCCTTCGATCTGCCTTCGGCGTACCTCTGTTTTGATGTCCTGCAGGCGGGCAAAGATGGAGTATGGATAGGTGTACAGTAGGTATTGTTCCACGATGTCCTCGGTCGAAAAGGGCATGCTGAACTGGCGTTGGATCTCATTGAAGACCACCCTTGCACCAAGACCCTCCAAGCAATCATAGAGGTCGGTGAAGATGGGCGGGACGCCCAGATATCCCAGCCTAACCCCTTCCGATTGAGGCCTGCGATTTTTGACACTGGAGAGAAAACGGTCTATCTCCTCCTCGAACGCCCTCCAATCACCCTTCATGTCGCTGGTGCTCACTAGAAAGTAGTGGTTTTCAAATCCACTGACTACCCCTTCTTCCCAGCTGAGGCGGTCTATCTCGTGGACTTTTGCCCTGACCCTGTCCAAGGTCTCTTTGGCCTGCTGAACCTGGCAGGGTGTGACTCCAAAGTGTTTCATCATCTTATCTATTTGTAAGGCCAACAGATCACGGCTGCGATCATAGGGGAAGGCAAAAGGGAAAATCCGCACCCCCTCCATTTGAAGGACTTCCATGAGGGCATGGGTGTTGCTACAGTCCCCCTGGGTGACCGCCACCACCTCTTCTATCCCTTCCTCAATGGTCACCCCGTAGATCCCTTTGATCCACCCGCAGGTGTTCTTGGGAAAACCGATGGCCTCAGCCTTGGCCAAAAGCCTCTCCCGTTTGGGGCTGGTGATGAAAATGTTGTTCAGGTCGACGGGAATCTTTTCAGCGGCAAAAAGGATCTCCACAGGGATGGTGGTAGTAAAACCTACCCTCCTTCCATCTTCCATTTTTATCTCCCTTTTAGCCCCTTTTGTTTTCTCCACAGGAGCATATCGACGAAGGCCTCCAGGAGGGTCTGGATCCTGCCTTCTGCATCCTGTTCATCTAGGACTAAGGTTAGGACGGGGATGTGGTAGTCTTTGCTGACCTGTTTCAGGATGGCGGCAGCGGTGGTCTCGGGTATACAGGCAAAGGGCATGAGGTGGACAACGCCATCATACCCCTCCTGGGCCCTGATAATGGTTTCCCCTACAGAGACATTGCATTCCGCTCCCACATCATAGCCCAAATATTCGAAGGATGCTTGATGAAACCGGAGTCTCTCCCTCCTTTGCTCACCGCCCAAACCGAGACTGCGGCCAATATGGGTGCTGAACCAAGAGGTCCTTGTCACCTCCACCCCTAGCTCCCCGAGGCGCTGTTCTACCCCCCTGTTTATCTCCGGGTCCATTACCATATAGAGCTCCCCCACGATGGCCACCCTGAGGGTGAGACGCCCTTGATCCTGTCCTGTCCCCTCGATGATCCTCTCTCCCTCCCGTTGTGCCTCGCTGATCTGTTTTGCTCCCTTGGCCTCATCAAGCATGCGCAGGGCCTTGGCCAGATTTCTCTGGGTTTCTCCTCTGGTTGTCTCCCTCGCCCTCACTTTCATGGCCAATCGCTCCAACCTCTCCGTTGCCAACATCTTTCGCCATCCTATATAGAGGGCATAGGGAAAGGTTAGGTAGTTCCTGAGGGTGAGCTCCTTGCGCAGGGGCTTGGTTTCCTCGTGGTTTTTCATCAGCGCCTCCCACGTGAGCCGCGGTGGAATGGTAAGCCAACGATATTGCAGCCCTAAGTCTTCTAAGATCACCTTGTGGACCAAGTCATAAAGCCCCAGACGGCAGGGGGGGCCGCTGCCCACCATAACTATGGTATCAGCGCCCATCTGCAGGGCCTCGATAAAGTTGCCCAGTATTACCTTAAAGGGCAGGCATATACATTCATTGGAGTTTTTAACACCCAATGCCAGTGTCTTTCGGCTTGTCTTGGGGGGGACTAGATAAGGGATTCCCGCGGTTTCAGCGATGGCCTTGCAGAAGATGTGCATGGTGCCGAGGCGGGGGAAGGTAACCCTCATCCACCTTGTCCTGCAGCTACTTTGCCCTTTTTGCCCTTTTGCAACTGAAATTCTTCCCAAGCGGCATCGGCCAGGGGCTTGTATTGTCTGGAATAGAGGTCTATTCTCTCTGCCAGTTCGGTGAAAAGGATCTCTGCACCAGGATGGGTGAAGCGGCGGGCATAGTTTAAGGCTAGGTCCCTGCCTTGCGCTGGCTCATCAATAAGCATACAGGGACGAAAGGGGTTGTCAGTGAAGGGTTGACGGGAACGGATCTCCCGGAAAAGGCGGGAGTTAAGCACCTCTAAAAGGGTTTTCTCTTTGATATTGTCTTCGGCAAAGTGACAGAAGACACACGGTTCTACATCCCCACTGGCAGTGATGTGCAGATATTTCCTTCCCCCGGCGATACACCCATTGGTCAGGTGCCCATCATTCCAAAAATCAACGAATAACATCGGCTTGGTTGCCCGGAAGTACTTGAGCCGATCCCTCATATAGTCGCGTTGTTCAGGGGTGGCCATCAGGGCTATATTTGGGGCCCTTCCGATAGGGACATAGTGAAAGTTCCACATCAGGATGCACCCCTTCTCCACTAGGAAATCGACGAATTCATCGCTGGCTAAAACTTCGGTATTCTCCCTGGTCTGAGTAGTGGAGACGGCGAAAAAAAGGCCTGCCTCGCGCAACATATCCATCACCCGCACTATGCGCTGGAAGTGCCCCTTCCCTCTCCTTCTGTCAGTCTCCTCCTCCAAGCCCTCCAGGCTGATGGCAGGCATCACGTTGCCTAATGAGGTGAATTTGCCCACCATCTCCTCATCGATATGTCGTGCATTGGTATATACTTGAAAGGCCACATCCCCATGCTTTTCAAAGAGCAAAAAGAGGTCTTCGCGCAAGAAGGGCTCCCCACCGGTAAAGAGAATGAGGTAGATCCCCATTTCCTTCCCCTCGGTGATCACCCTATCTATTACCTCCAGCGGGAGGTCCTCATCACGGGTATAGTAGCCTGCATAGCATCCATAGCAGTTCAGGTCACAGCGCATGGTGGGACTGATGAGCAGTGCATCGGGAGGATAGGTGCCGGTGCGGGCTTCAAACTCCTTGCGTTTGTTGGTACCCATGAGGAGTTGATTTATGATGAGGTTCTGGATGATTTTGTGGCGGTGCAGTGGATTGGTATCCTTTAATACCCTCCTGGCTATCTGAAGACCGGGGTGTCTTTGTCGAAATAGTTCCCTTATCCAACGGATTTTTTCCTTGTAGGACTCCTTTCGTGGAACCTTCTCGGCCAAAGAGCAGAGCCTAATCAGCTGTTCGTCAGAGGCACTGGCTAGCAAGGAAAGGGCTGTGGTGGCGAACTTGGCCAGTGTATAATCCCTTAGCCTGCGGTAAGTACTCATCTTACCTCCAAAAGAGCTCTTTTAAAAAGGTCCGACACACAAGCCATGTATCTCTCACGGGCCGAAAGTGGCTACAAGGCCTTCCATCTGCGAAACGGGTGGTGATTGAAATATCTACCACACTGTGTCCTTTTTTGCAAGCCTTAATGAGGAGCTCTAATTCCCCCTCATAACCCGAGCTGCAGAGTGCAAGTCCCTTCAAGACCTCTCCTTTAATAAGGCGGTAGCCGGACTGGGTGTCGGTGAAGGCAGTGCCTGTAAGTTTGGAAACGGCCTTTGCCGCCAATCTGTTCCAAAACCTCCTCAACCAGTTCATTTGGCCAAATTCCTGCGCCCGTGAGCCGATGATGACTTCTCCTCTGCCCTCCTGATAGGCTCGGATAAATTCGGGGATGAACGAGGGATCGTGTTGGCCATCGGCATCGATGGTAATCACGGCCTTGTATCCTTTATGCAGAAGGAACCGAAAACCCGTCCGTAAGGCCATTCCTTTGCCCCGGTTCACCCCGTGCCTCAAGAGGTGAACGCCTAACTGTGCTGCTATCTCGGCTGTAGCATCGGTGGAACCATCGTCCACCACCAAGACATCCAGTCCATAGCTTTTGACGCCTTCAATTACCTCTCGCAGGCTGCTGGAGGCATTGTAGGCGGGGATAAGGGCCGCTATTTCTGAAGCCGCCTTCATCTTCTTTGGAGCAACCTCCTCAAGTCCCCGTCCCACAGCAGGCCAAAGAGGGTGAGGAATCTCCCCAACGCCGGCAACGGGTCATCTCGGGAGAGGATGTCGTAAGCCATCCCCCTAAACTGGAAAAAACTCGGTTTAAGGTGGAATCTGCCGGGATTGCTCAGAAAATGAAGGATATCTCCTGGGAGTAACCATCGGCATCTCTTCCCTAATTCATATTCCAAGACCGGGTCGAACTCCTCACCCATGGCCATCTTATAGAGGAGGTATGGGAAGTCCACCCCCGCGTGTATGGCCAAGGCGAGGGACCCCCAAAAACGGGGGTTTAGTTCCATTAGCTTGGGTATGCCGTCCCTCGGATCTACCTTGAACTCCACCATGGCTACGCCATTCCAGCCTAACGATCGCAACAGCCGCAACCCGAACTCCTCCACCTGAGGATGCCGTACGCTTTCCCGCAAGGTGCTTGGTCCGCCTCTAACGGGGTATTCTCTCAGCCTCTTGTGGACAAAGAGGGCCTTTAGCTGGCCCCCTTCGCCCAAGAGGGCAGCCATTCCAAAAGCACCCCCACCTTGGGGGATGCGTTCCTGGACTAGGGGAAAGGGGAATTTATTATGTACCTGAGTGTACTTGGTCGCTAGCTCCTGCGCCCTCTCAACATAGGCTACCCCATATGCCCCTGAGCTCACCCTTGGTTTGATAACCCAGGGGGGCGGAATCACCTCCTTGGCGATCTCGAGGTCTTTTATATCTTCAATAAAATAGGTCTGGGGTATGGGGATTCCTTCCTTTAACGCATGTCGCAGCAGCCACCCTTTATCCCGCACCTTGACCAAATCATGGTAACAGGGGACAGGTAATCGAGCCAGGCGTTTAAACTCCTCACTGTGTTTGGCCAAAAGCAAAATGGTCTCCTCTTCCATGGGGATGAGCACATCATATTTCCTTTTTTCCAATTCCTGACGCAGAAAAGCGAGAAATGCCTGGGGATGGCGACGAACAGAAGGATAAACTACCCTTCTGTGGCAGTACTTGGAGAAGAAAGAGGTGGCAATCCTGGAGCTTTCCCCCACGGTCACCTCCAGCCCCCTGCTGCCGAGGGAACGGACGACCGCTACGGTCTTTCTCCAATGACCATCTGTAACAAAGACCCTCGGCATTAACCCTTCCTATTTCTAAATGTGGTTCACCCTACTACCTTCCTTGACACAAAGGGCGTCTCTATTATATAAAAAGGGAAGAGGGATAACCAAATGAAAAAATTCTTTCTAGGGATCGTCATCGGCATCTTTATTATTTTCGCATTTATCTATTTCGGAGGAGGCAAGACGCTGAAGTCCGTGGGGAAAAAGACCATCGAGTTGGGAGAGAGGATTGAGGTCTATGAGAAGACCCTTAAGGAAGCTACCCAAGGATTGATTAAGAAGAAAGAGGAGATAGAAAAAGAGGTAATTAAGAAGTAATGTCCTAATATTTTATCGAGAATATCTTTAAATCTCCCTTGTATTCCTCCCAATCGGTTGTTACCTTATCTACCCTAGCTCCTGGGGGCCCATGGTGGCACCATTTGATAAGGGCTTCTACCTTTTCCCGCTCTCCCTCAAAGAGGCATTCTACACTTCCATCCCATAGGTTGCGCACCCAACCATTAACCCCCAGTTCTTGGGCCTTGCGCTGGGTGGTATAACGAAAAAATACCCCTTGAACCACCCCCTCAACACGTACCCTCGCCCTTACCTTTTCCATCTTCACACCCCAGAATTACCCAACTCTGAAGTTTAAGAAAAAGGGGTCTATCTTCTCTTCAAGTGCAATAAATACGCTACATTATCTAGGACATTGGTGAAATAGACGTTTTTAACCACAAACCCCTTCGGGACCTTTATTTGGACAGGGGTAAAGTTGAGGATTCCCTTAATGTTGGCCTCCACTATCTTATCGGCCACCTTTTGGGCTTCAGAGGCAGGAGTGGTGATTATGGCAATATCTATTTTTCTCTCTTTAGCTACATCTTTCAGTCGATCGGGATGTAGTATTTCCACTGGCTTACCCATCTTCTCAGAGACCCTCCCCACTACTCCCGAGGGATCTATATCAAAAGCGGCGACGATCTTGTAGTTCTTCTTCAAGAAGTCCTTGTAGAGAAGCAGGGATGCCCCTAAGTTGCCAATACCGATAATGGCCATACGCCATTCCCGGTTCAGTCCTAGGATGTTTTTGATGTCATCATAGAGATCCTTGATATAATATCCAACCCCCCGGATCCCGAACTCCCCGAAATAGGCTAGATCCTTCCTCACCTGGGCAGCATTTACCCCACAGGCATAGGCCAACTGAGCAGAGGAGACCACAACCTCCCCCTTTTCCTCCAGCATCTCCAGACAACGGGCATATGTAGAAAGTCTTCTAATAGTAGCTTCTGGAACTTTTGAGAATTTCAAGGCTTTACCCCTTTA
>QMLM01000014.1 GCA_003646745.1 Deltaproteobacteria bacterium
CCATAATTCTTTACCACTTTCTCCCATATCTCTTTTTTTCTTTCCGCCAAAGAGTAAAGCCAGAAGAAATCTTGATCGTAGATGGTAGGAGTTCTTCCATCTATGAAAACGGGGATATTAGGCCAGAGATGCCAGATAATGTATCCACCAAGACCATAGGTATTGAATATGTTTCCTTTTATATGATGATCCTTTAAAAATTTTACCGTTGCCTCGGGATAATTCCTCCAAACCCCAAGGCCAATCCTCTGCGCCCTAATAAGCTCCCCTGTGTCCCGAACACAGAAGCCAATAATGACAAAAAGGGGTAGAAGCCGTATCCACCTCCACCTACTCAACTGCCACCGGAGCTGACCAAGGTTATTAACGATTATAGGAGTTGCCACTACTGCAAAGGCTCCGCAGAAACGGATATATTTAAAAGCCAAAAAAGAAAAAAAAGCGAAGATTATCACATCCTCTACCCTTTTTAGATTATCCCTCTGGATCAAAAATGAGGCTGCCCCTACAACAAACAGGGCTCGAAACCACATGGTGGGATCAGTTACAAGAAGCCCAAGAAGCCTTATGTCCAGGGGCTTCCATTCAACAATCCCCTTTAAGACCTCTTCCGACTCCATTGTCTTCAAAGGAACGAGGAAAACGCGATAAAAGTTAGGATTAAGCAAAGAGACCAAGCCTAACATAAGGCATAAAAACAAAAGAGCCCGCAGTCTCCTATCTTTAAATACAGGCCTTAGATCACCGGGTTGGCGTAGAGCCATAGGGATAAATCTGCCCAAGGCGTACGCCCCTACCATCAATATGCCCATGAGAAAACTAGAGTGGAATTTTACCCACAATAGATGAAGCGGTAAAAGAAAAAAGATCAGCTTGCGGGTGCTAATTTTTTCCTCTCGATGCAAAATAAGGAGATACGAAAAAAAAGCAAGAAAAAACAAAAAAATAATTTGAGGACGCACCATGAAACGTGCGCTAGCGACCTGAAGGGCAAGAAAAAGGATGGTAATGCTCAACCATCTTTTGGCTCCGTCTACCTCACGACATGTAAGAAAAAGAACCATAAAAGTCAATGAAATTACAAAAATCTTAAAAACGATCAACCCACCAAATCCACCTAGCCGGTATATAGGATAAATCAAAGCCTGAAAGAGCCACTCAAAATCTATCCACTTTGCATTCTGAAAGGTGTATGAGAAGGGATCGAAGTGCGGTATGGCTTTATTATGCCATACCCACTCTCCGGTCTTTAGGTGCCACCAGATATCAAAAGAACAGATCTTTTGTGCAGAAAAAAGGACACAAAATATGAAAAAAACAATTATAAACGGAACAAAACCATTTCTGCCCTCAAAATGCACACTTTTCCCCATAATTATCCCACCACAGTTGAAATATAAAGAGGTTCCAAAGCTTCTTTCTGTTGTCCACCCGCTTGGCTAGGTGCTCTTCCAATAGGGCCCGGACGGCTGCCGGGTTGAATATCCCCTGTTTCCTAATCCTCTCCTCAGAGAAGACATCTAAAAATAGATCCTTCAACTCCCCATTGATCCACTTGGCTACTGGTATACCGAACCCCTTCTTTTTACGAAAGACTATCTCTCTGGGAAGCCTATCTTTCATGGTCTTTTTAAGGATGTATTTAGTGGTTAAGCCCTTCATCTTCAGAGCCTCAGGGATCCCGGTTACAAAATCGACGAAGTTATGATCGAGAAATGGAACCCTCACCTCTAGAGAATTGGCCATACTGGCACGGTCCACTTTTACCAAAACCCCTTCCTGAAGATATAGCTTCATATCCAAGAACAACAATTTTCCTAAAAGGGAATCAAAGATCTTCCCATCTAAGTACTCATATAAAACACTAAAATCATCCCATCTATCCAGTTCAGCACATACCTCAGCGTTTAGTACCCTTCGCCTTTCCTCGGGGGGAAATGTCCCCAACCAGATATAATTTCTGACGATTGGTGGATAGGGAACCCCCTTGATAAACTTCTTCAGTCGAAAGTCAAGGCTCATGTTCTCAAAGGATACGGGCAGCCTCATGGCCCATCTCTCTACTAGGTTCCTCAACCAGGAGGGGACCTTGGCATAGATTTGGGCAAGACGAAAGGCCTGATAGGTGGGGTAGCCGGCAAATAGCTCATCGCCCCCATCCCCACCCAAGGCCACCTTTACACTCCTGCGGGTAAACTGGCTCAAAAGAAATGTCGGAACGATGGAGGCATCGGCCATAGGCTCATCCAAAAGGGAGGCAACCGTAGGCAAGATATCCAGCATCTTTTGAGGATCAAGGATCTCCTCATAATGCTCGGTTTCAAAAAAGGCCGCGGCGCGACGGGCAAAAGACGATTCATCAAACGAAGGGTCCTCAAAACCGATGGAGAAGGTCTTGATATTACTTACCCCCTCCTCCCTCAAGGCGGCAATCACGGAGGTGGAATCAATCCCCCCGCTCAAAAGGACCCCTAAAGGGACATCACTTATTAATCGCATTCTTACTGCCCCTCTGAACCGGGCCCAGATCTGTTGGCATAGCTCCTCTTCTGTTATCCTATCCCCCCCCTTATCTCTAAAGTCAAGATCCCAGTAAGCCCTTTTCCAGAGCTGGCCCTCTCTATAGAGAAGGTAGTGACCCGGAGGAAGCTTCTGTATCCCTTTAAATATTGAATGAGGGGCAGGCACAAAATCATAGGTAAGATATAAGCTCAAGGACTCCAAATCCAGCCTACGATCTACAAAGGGGGCTTTAAGCAGGGATTTCAGCTCTGAAGCAAAGAAGAGGTTCTTGCCGTCAAAGGCATAATAAAGGGGCTTGATTCCCACTCTGTCCCTGGCCAAAAAAAGCTTACGTTTCTTACTGTCCCAGATGGCGAAGGCAAACATCCCATTGAGCTGCTCCAGGCACCTCTCTTCCATCTCCTCATAAAGATGAACCAGCACCTCTGTATCAGTTTTGGTATAAAACTTATGCCCTCTTTCCTCTAGCCCCTCTTTGAGCTCTGGAAAGTTATATATCTCTCCGTTAAATACCACATATATGGACTTATCTTCATTGTGGATGGGCTGCCTACCTGTATCGAGGTCAATGATACTTAACCTTCTATGGCCTAAGGCAATCCCTGCCTCGGCATAATATCCCTCCTCGTCCGGCCCTCTGTGCTCTAAGGCTGAGGCCATTTTTACCAGGGCATCGAGATCCACAGGCCTGTTATCAGGGAAGCAAAATCCACAGATACCGCACATGGCAAAAGTTAAATCCTAAACGATATCAAAATCCAAATGATCAAAACCTACTTTGTCTTTCTCCAGAATAGAGTCGAATATCTCCACAGGTTCCGCCATTGGCTTCAATGTAATTCGCATTTTAGCCTTTGCTCAGTCAAAATTCACCATCGACCTTATCACATATATCGGCTTCCCCTGAGACTCGTGGTAGGTGCGGATGATAATCTCTGCAATGAGGCCCATCAAAGTGAACATAACTCCCATAATAGCAAAGAGAAAAGCAATCAAGATCATGGGGCTCATCCATACCCCTCCCAAAAAGACCTTCCGATAGAGGACAAAAAGACCCACTAACCCCCCCAAAGCTAATAAAATCATCCCTGCCCCTCCAAAGAGGCGAATTGGTTTTGTAGAATAACGCTGTAGGAACAGGATGGTTATGAGGTCCAAAATAACGCTGACGGTCCGGGAAAGGCCATATTTGGACCTCCCATATCTGCGAGGGTGATCGGTCACCTCCACCTCCGTAATCTTCGCTCCCACCCAGGAGGCATAGGCGGGGATGAAACGGTGCATCTCCCCATAAAGCCGCACGTCTTTTAGGACATCCCTTCGATATGCCTTGAGGGTACATCCATAGTCATGCAGCTTGACTCCGGTCAGCTCGGAAATCAACCAATTAGCCAAAACGGAAGGAAACCTCCTTTTAAGAAGGGGCTCCTTCCTGTCTTTCCTCCAGCCGCTGACTACATCGTAGCCCTCATTTAGCTTCGTTAAAAGTTGCGGGATATCTTGGGGGTCGTTCTGCCCATCTCCATCCATGGTTACGATTATTTCACCTCGAGAGTGTTCAACTCCTGCAGCAATGGCGGCAGTCTGCCCAAAGTTTTTACGAAATTGAATGACTTTAACCCTCTTATCCATCTGGGCCAATCCCTGCAGGACCTCGCTGCTGCCATCATCGCTGCCGTCATCTACGAAGATGACCTCGTATTCCAACCCTATCCCTTCTAACACCCCTCTTAGTTCTTCATAGAGGGGAGAGATGTTGCGATTTTCGTTGAAAATGGGTATCACTACCGAGACCATCACCGGCCCACTTCCCTCTGCTTTCGTATCCTTTCTATCCACCTCTGCTGTTGGGAAGCTAAATCACCCTCTCCTCTTTGAAGGTAAATGGTCCTCAAAAACTGATGATATCCTTCATTCATGGGATAGAGCTGGGAGGCCTTTTTTATCTCCTCCACCCCTTCGCTGTGCCGGCCCGAGATCAGATACATCATCCCTAAATCGAAGTGATAAGAATGACGCCAAGGACTCAACTTTATAGCCTTTTGCACCTCAGCAATCCCCTCTTTTTGACGGGAAAGTTTTTGAAATAATAACACCCCGTAACGGTGATGATAAAGGCTGTTTTTAGGATCAAGACGTATAGCCTTTTTGAGCTCCAATGCCGCTTCTTTAACGAAAAGAGGGCCTGACTCAAGGCGATATTTCGCCCTCTGATAATACATCTGTCCGTACAACTGAACGAGCAAGACGATTGAGACCGCCAGGGCCCCAGCAAACCCCAAAAAGGTGAAGATCGCCCCCCTTTTGCCCTTCAGATCTATTCTATAAACTTTTTCTTCATCCTTAACACTAACGGCCAAGGCCATAACAGCAAATCCCGCAAGGGTAACATTTGGCAGGTAAAACTCAAAGTCAAAGGCATGATGAATAAGGAAGGTCATACCAGCCACCACGAGGGATCCTACAAAAACTGCCTCCTTCCCCTTCTTCTGTTTAAGGACTGAAAGTGCACGCCAAACCCACCAGCCGGCAAACCACAAGAAGAGTACTGTCCCTGCTATTCCCATCTCCACCCCCAACTGGAGATAAGTATTGTGGGAGTGGTGAACTATATTCCCTCCAGGTCTTTGATAGGAAGGGTAAATAAAGCCAAAGGTATCTAAACCCTTTCCTATCCAGGGGTCATCCCTGACCATATCTATGGTAGTACTCCAGTTCAACACCCTGAGCACCAAAGGATTGTTTTTGATAGGAGCAAAGGGGTTATCCGGTCTCTCTAGGCTCAAGCCAACGAAGATCAAAACCAAAAGCAGGAGAATCCCCCCGAGGGAATAAACTAAATATCTGGTGTTTACCCTTTTTACATAGCCCAGATAGATAAAGGAGAAAAAACCACAAGCCAGGATCAAGGATCCCCACCCACTGAAGGATTTCGTCAGATAAAGGGCAAGTGCCTGTAGCACTAAAGCCATCCCCAAAAGGTTTTTCATCCAATTTTTATGAACCAAGATACACGATGCCAGGGTTAACGGTATGCTCAGCCCCAAAAAGGCGGCGAAATGGCTGGGCAGTAAAAAAGTGGCGAAGACCCGCCCTGTCTCCAAACGATGGAGGATGTCCTCCATAAAGGGGAAAATATAAGGGGTCTCCCCACCCTTTATCTCGCTGATGAGATTTTGAAAGCCCCAAAAATATTGATAGATGCTATACACTGAAGTGAGAATACCCAAAATAGCTACGGTTAGGGTGATCTTGCGGGCCTCTTTGGGAAAAGGGGCTTGGGCAATGAGAAAAAATATCGCCATATAGCTAACTAGTTGCAAGAAGAAATCGCGGCTTACGGCATAGTCTATGGACTTAAAGGTGTAAAAGATGGCCAAAAGAAGAAATGCAAAGAGAGGGAGAGGAAAAGAAGACCTCTTGATCTCCAATAGGCCCCTCTTTGCCTCCCCATAGAGGAATAGAAACAGAGCCCAACACAAGAGGATAACCTGTAAGATAGGAGACCAAAAATATATAGGGGGAGAAAACAAAACAGATGCAAAGAGGGACCCGATGACTAATACATATATCAAATTAAATGGCATATTTCCTCTCACATACAGAAGTTCTCATAATTTGTAAAGTTCCAGAGGGAAACCATTTAGCTATTAATGCCTTTTAAATATGTTTGTCAACAATAAAATCTTCTGTCCTTTACTTGGAAATTTACCCATATTTGGTTATGCTCGTATTTTTAAAGGTGGGGGGATAGCAAAAAAGAAGGGGTCAAGCGAAGATATAGATATATAAAGGCCCTTAGTATTTCCTCCAAACATCTGTAATTTTGCGAGACTTCAGCGCAAATCCTCCCATCTCCCCTGCGTCCAGCTAGTTCCATCGCTGGAATATTCCTGAGTTCCATCCTGGTTGACCCGAAACCAGAAGTCACCCGTCTGCTTATTTTGGGGCTGGGCAGTAGCTGTATATTGCGTAAACGAAGATCTATTTAAGCTTATGGTATAATTATCACCTGCCATCGTTGCGCTGCATCCCGCTAAGGAACCGAGTGCCCCCGCATAAAATCCATACTCTGCCCTGTACATCTCCTGGGCTGCCCTGACCGTCTCAAGGGCTGTAAAGGCATTAGAACGGCGGGACCTAGTGACATATCCGTCATAGGCAGGAATGGCCACCGCTGCCAGTATCCCTATGATGGCCACAACGATCATCAACTCCAATAAAGTGACCCCTCGTCTATCCATGGGCCTCATTTTATCATCTCCTTTTGCATCCTTGACCTCTAAGCTCTTAGTTATGACCTGGGCTTATATTTACCTTTCAGATTGGTGCTCCATCCCTTCGTGTATCCCTGGTCAGGGATAAATCTAACCCTAATATATAGGTAGCAGCCATCTACTGTAGGGTTCAAATTCCGGATGCTCCTTATGCCATATATCCCTTGGGTAGCATTTGCATTTACAACCTCTATATTACCATATCTATTGCTCAAACCATTAATAAATAATGTCAGATCGTTGGGGAACACACTGCTTCCATTGGCGTGGTACTCGGCTGCTGCTGAGGCCACCTGGTCAAGGGCGGTGATAATCTCCGTGATCCTCGATTTGGTCACAAAATCCAAATAGGCCGGAATGGCGATCGAGGCCAGAATCCCCACGATAGCCACCACAATCATTAACTCAATAAGGGTAAAACCCCTTTCCCTTCTCCCCCTTCTCATTCTTACCCCCATAGAGGAGAAGCCTCTTAAAGGCCATCTCCCCCTCCTTGCGATTCACTCTAGATTCACTCTATTTTCTCGGCATGTATTTTGCGTCTAAATTTCCAGTCCAGATCTTGTCATAGCCAGTTGTCTTGGATAGGAGGGATTGAGATTGAGCTGACAACCATTCACAGCGCCATCCAGATTGCCTATAGTCACCTGAAAGGCACCATTATCAGCGTCTGTGCGAGTCCACACAATATTTGACATAAATGTGTCACTAAATGGTCCGAATGTGTTGCGGAGTTCATTTATATTACTTATAGTCGCAGGAAATTGGCCCACGGTAGACCTGTATGCCGAATAGCTCGGAATGGCAACTGCTGCCAAAATAGCCACGATGGCCACCACAATCATAAGCTCGATGAGAGTAAAGCCCTCTTTTTTCCTCACCCTCATCATTTTTTGCTCCTTTAAAAAGGGGATGACCTATAAGTATAAGGTCATCCCCCAAGTTGCTTTACTTTCTCGGCATAAATTTTGCCGGCAAGTCCCCGCCCCAGTTTTTCTGATAACCGTTAACATCATCGTATGTAAGGTGTAGATTCAATAACTTGCCATTAACTGCGCTGCTCAAGTTGGTCAAACTTGCCTGGAAAAATCCTTCATCATCGTTAGTATATGTCCACGTTATGCTACTTACATACCTATTGCTCACTGATGCGAAAGTGTTGGCTATATTGGCATAAGCAACATCGGCGGGAAATGCCCCAAAGAGGCATGGTATTCTGAAGCTGCCTGACCCAATGCATCCAGCGCAGAGGTGACCTCACTCATCTTCGCCTTCACCGTATAATCCAGATAAGCCGGGATGGCGATGGCGGCCAAGATACCCACAATGGCAACTACGATCATAAGCTCAATCAACGTAAAACCCTTCTTGTTCTTAACCTTTTTCAACATAACCTCATCCTCCTTTTATTTTTTAAATTTATTAGGCCATCTTTTATTTATTTGGCAATAACCTGGATATCTTCCTCCAGCCTCCTTTTCGTATATTCCACCCCCTTTCTATATTATTTAGGCACCTTATATCTAAGCAAACTTCATGCCATCTTTAAGGCTCCCGCTAGTGCTTTAAAACCCTCACCCTCCACCTCCTCCCTCTATAAATGGAGGCCGGCAGGTGACAATTTAGGTCACCTCTCGAGACAAAAAATTGTAACCCAGTTTTTCCCAATTTTCATCTATGGAAACAATCCCATGGCCGCAATTCCATAAGTTTATGGACTGCATTCCACTGTCCGCTTTGGTCTTTTACTCGCCGCTTTTGTGTGGTATTATAGTATTAATTTTTATGATTGCAATACTTTGATGATGGAGAAAAAGATTAAAAAAGCCGTCTTGATGATTATCCCCTGTTTGGCTCTCGCCTGCCTCTTGGTCGGTGTGGGGACTTACCTGTATTTCTCCTTCACACTGCCCCCCATCAAGTCCTTAGAAGACTACAAACCCTCTATCATCACCCAGGTTTTTTCAGATGACGGAGAGCTGATAGGAGAATTCTACAGGGAGTATAGAATCGTGGTCCCCATCGAGAGGATCCCCAAGATATTGAGCCAGGCCTTTGTAGCGGCCGAAGATGCAAAGTTTTACCAACATAAAGGGATCTCCTACCTCGGTATCCTGAGGGCAATAGCCAAAAACATAATGGCGGGCAGAATCATTCAGGGGGGAAGCACTATCACCCAGCAAGTGGTCCGTTCACTGCTGCTGACTAGAGAGAGGACACTGTCCAGGAAGATCAGGGAGATATTGTTGGCGCACAGGATAGAAAAGTATCTCACCAAGGAGGAGATCCTTTATATCTACCTCAATCAGATCTATCTAGGTCATGGGAACTATGGGGTGGAGGCAGCCGCCCGAGATTATTTTGGCAAGGGGGTCGAGGAACTTAATCTGGCCGAGGCCGCATTGCTAGCAGGGCTGCCCCGTGCCCCGGAGAAGTATTCACCTTTGCACCACCTGCCACAGGCAAAAAAACGCCAGGCCTACGTGCTAGGTCGCATGGTAGAAGATGGCTATATTACTAAGGAAGAAGCAGAGCAGGCCTACCAGGCCCCTCTAGAGATAAAGGCGAGAAAAAATAAATATCTGAACGTCGCCCCTTACTTCACCGAATTTATCAGGATGTACCTTCAGGAAAAATATGGAGAGGATCTCCTTTACAACCAAGGCCTGCGAGTCTACACTACCCTGGACCTGAAGATGCAACAGGCAGCCCAAGAGGCCCTGCAGAAGGGACTCAGGGCTCTTGACAAAAGACAGGGTTACCGTGGGCCGGATATGGTGTTAAAAAAGGACGAAATCGCGGCCTTTTGCCAGGAAATGGCCAAAAAGCTGCTGAAAAGCCCTATCACGGTGGGCAAAACCTATCTAGGGGTGGTAACAGGGATATCAAAGGCAAAAAAACGGGTATGGGTACGCATTGGAGAGGTAAGGGGTTATATACCCTTTGAAACAATGCGTTGGGCGCGTTCCCCAAACCCAGAGGTGGATTATAAAGCAGCTATCCTAAAAGACCCTTCTGGTGTCCTTAAGGTGGGATATGTAATCCAAACGAAGGTAAAGGATATACTGCCCAAGGGGCTGCTCAAGCTTGAGCTGGAACAGGAACCAGAGGTTCAGGGAGCCATCCTCTCTATAGAGTTGCCCACGGGATACGTCCGTGCCATGGTGGGGGGGAGGAATTTCTTACAGAGCCAATTTAACCGCGCCCTGCAGGCCCACCGACAGCCTGGGTCTGCCTTTAAACCCATCATCTACGCCGCCGCCCTGGACAAGGGGTTCACCCCTGCCTCTATCATTATCGACTCCCCGGTCATCTACTATGATGCCCTCAAGGGGGACAATTGGAAGCCTAAAAACTTCGAAGAACGTTTCTATGGGCCTACTACCCTCAGGACTGCCTTAACCCACTCAAGAAATGTGGTGACCATAAAGTTGCTGCGGGATATCGGGATACCATACGCTATAGAGTATGCACGCAAGCTGGGGATAGAATCGCCATTGGCCCCTAACCTCTCCCTCGCCTTGGGCTCTTCGGAGGTCACCCTGCTGGAACTTGTAAGGGCCTATGCGGTATTTGCCGCCCGTGGACACCTTATCAAGCCCATTTTCATTAAGAAGATCTTGGACAGAGATGGCAATATCCTTGAAGAAAACCATCCTTTACCACTGGAAGAAGATTTGAAAACTGAAGAAGGGGACATCGTGGAGGAAGATTTAAAGGGTGAACAAGAGGGCTTTTACCCACAGGTAATCAGTGCACAAACCTCTTACATCATGACCAACCTCCTGGAAGGAGTGATAAAAAATGGGACTGGCTGGAGGGCGCGAGGCCTCGGCCGTCCCTGTGCAGGCAAGACCGGTACCACCAATGAATACACTGACGCCTGGTTTGTCGGTTATACACCTGATCTTATCACTGGGGTGTGGGTGGGCTTTGATGAGAAGAAACCTTTAGGGAGGTTTGAAACAGGTTCACGGGCTGCCTCTCCCATTTGGGTCTCCTTTATGAAGAAGGCCCTAGAGGCAAAACCGGTGAAGAACTTCCCTATTCCAGAAGGGATCGTCTTTGCTAAGATCGACCCCACAACCGGCTTGCTTGCACCTCCTGGTGAAAAAGAAGCCATCTTCGAGTGCTTTAAAGAGGGAACACAACCAACCACGTTTGCCAGCGAAGCCTCTTCGACCCAGATCGAGGATTTCCTGAAATCTGACACCCTGCTACAAGAGGAATAAAGTAGAACTCTTGCCTTAACCAATACCCTATATATACTATTTTCTTTAATAGAGGCGGCCAAACATCTCCATTCCTTATGAAAGGGAATCGTCGTACGCCGACTATGAAGTTTTTTCAGTTGCTTATGGGGCCTCAAACCCTAAAGCAGGCCACATGGTGTCCAGGAGAAACTTCCTTTAAGATTGGTGGTTGCTCGTGGCAAATCTGTTGCGCCTGAGGGCAGCGGGTATGAAAAGGACAGCCAAAAAGGGGGTTAAAAAGGTCAGGCAAATCTCCCGAAAGCGGTGATGTAACGCCGCGGCGGCTGGGATCTGGTTGGGGAATGGCCTTGAGGAGCCCTTGAGTATAAGGATGCAGTGGCCTCTGATAGATTTCCTCCCGGGGGGCAAGTTCTACAATCTTGCCCAGGTACATCACAGCCACTCGCTGGCTGATATACCTCACTACATTGAGATCATGGGAGATGAAGAGATAGGTGAGATGAAATTTACCTTGCAATTCCTGCAGAAGGTTGAGGATCTGGGCCTGAATGGAGACATCAAGGGCAGAAACTGGCTCATCTGCAACGATAAATTTAGGGCGAAGCGCCAGGGCCCTGGCGATACCCACCCGTTGCCTTTGTCCCCCGCTGAACTCATGGGGGTATCTGTAGAGGTGGTCTTCTTCCAAGCCTACAATCTCCAAAAGACGCCGGACCTCCTGCTGCCTCTCTCTTTTACTGTCAAAGAGACGGTGGATGATAAGTGGTTCCTCGACGATCTCTTTTACCCTTTTGCGAGGGTTCAAAGAGGAATAAGGGTCTTGAAAGATAATCTGGGCCCTCCTCCTTAGCCGACGCAGTTCCTTCCCCCGTAGCCTGCTGATTTGCTCGCCTTCGAAATAAACCTCACCACTAGTGGGATCCTCCAAGCGTAAGAGCAACCTCCCCATTGTGGATTTGCCACAACCGGATTCCCCCACCAAACCCAGGGTTTCACCCTCTTTAATGAAGAGATCCACCCCATCCACCGCCTTTATAACTCCCTTGGCAGGAGAGAAAGGACCTTTGCGCAGGGGAAAGTATTTCTTCAGTTCTTTGGCTACAATCAAACCTTGCCTTTCATCCATAAAGCCAACATCTCGCTTGATGCCCGGGGGCAAGGGGGATAAGAGAGGGTACTTCCTTTCGACAGATCTCCTTCGCGAAAGTGCAGCGGGGATGAAAACGGCAACCGGGTATCTCCTCCAGAGGATTGGGTACATTACCGGGGATAGGATGAAGTTCGTCCATATGGGGCCTAGGTACAGATGAGAGTAACCCCATGGTATATGGGTGTTTGGGATCGGCAAAAAGGGTCCTTACATCTGTATACTCCACTATTTTGCCTGCATACATCACGGCTACCTTATCTGCTGTCTGGGCGATGACTCCTAGGTCATGGGTGATCAGGACCATCGCCAACCCCCTTTTCTCCCTCAGCCCCTGGATCAGCTCCAATATCTGGGCCTGTATTGTTACGTCCAGTGCCGTGGTGGGTTCATCGGCGATCAATAGGATTGGATCACCTGCCAAGGCCATGGCGATCATGACCCGCTGCCTCATCCCCCCGCTGAGCTGGTGGGGATAATCTTTCATCCTCAGCGAGGCATCGGGCATGCCCACTAATCTCAACAGCTCTATCGCCCTTTGCCTCGCCTCCTTCTTCTTCAGCCTCTTGTGCACACATAGGGCCTCGGTTACCTGGGCCCCAATGGTAAATACAGGGTTCAGGGAGGTCATAGGTTCCTGAAAAATCATCCCTATCTCTCCACCCCTGATCATACGCATCTGCCCCTCATCCAACTCCAGCAGATTCTTCCCCATAAAGATTATCTCCCCCCCCACTATTCTCCCCTTGGGCTTAGGAACTAGGCGCAGAACAGAAAGAGCGGTTACACTCTTACCACAACCGGATTCCCCTACCAGACCCAAAGTCTCTCCCCTTCCTACCTCCAAGTCCACATCGTCCACTGCCTTGATGATCCCCCAGCGGGTAAAAAAATAGGTCTTCAGCCCTCTTATTTTAAGCAGGCCATCGTTCACAGAAATACCTCCTGAGATAGGGCTCACCCTAATCGTGAAAATACCACTTTCCCACCAACGGTTCAAGGACTCTAGAAGACATCCCCTTAGGGTGACAGTGAAAATAAAAAAGCCTTTCCCCCACTCAAGTTGGAGGAAAGGACCCAAAAAATTTGGTGCCGAAGGCGGGACTCGAACCCGCACAGGCCTGCGCCCACTAGACCCTGAACCTAGCGCGTCTACCAGTTCCGCCACTTCGGCACAAATCCATTGCAAAAAGCCACTATGTAACCTATACTAATCTATTAATTTTGTCAAGAGGGGGTGAAAGAGATACATGAGGATCATAGATGACCTCAACTTCAGCAAAGAAGAATTTTCCTCCCCCACCTTGACCATCGGAAGCTATGATGGTCTTCATCTTGGCCATCAAATGATCATCACAAGGGTAATTGAAAGGGCCAAAAGCTGGGGTGGTGAAGCGGTACTGCTCACCTTTGAACCTCACCCTGCGAAGGTCCTCTACCCACAATTAAATCTCTCTCTCATCACCCCTTATAAAAAGAAGATGATGCTTTTGGAGAGATTTGGCGTAGACGTAGTTATCAATCTCCCCTTCACTGAAAACCTATATGAGATGTCAGCACAGGAATTTATTGAGGAAATCGTCTGCAACCGGATCGGCCCTCGCTTGGTAGTGGTGGGATTCAATTTTACCTTCGGGAAAGATAGGGAGGGTACGGCCGAGAAGTTGCAGCAAATGGGGAGAAAGCTCGGCTTTGAGGTTGAGATCATCCCACCTTACACCTTGGACCACGAGGTAGTAAGTAGCACGCGTATAAGAGAATTGATCGCACAGGGGAAAATCAAGGATGCCAATCGCATGCTGGGGAGAAATTTTATTATCCTGGGCAAGGTCATCCATGGTCACTCACGGGGAAGGAGCTTAGGTTATCCCACCGCCAACCTGGAGATCAGTCAGGATCTCTACCCCAAAGAAGGGGTCTACGCCGCTTACGTAACCCTGGAGGGGAAAACCTACCGAGGTGTGGTAAACATCGGGACCAATCCCACCTTTGGCGATGAGGAACTTGCCATAGAGGTTTTTCTCCTCGACTATCAGGGGAACATCTATGACAAGGAGTTAGAGGTGGCCTTTGTGGACAGGCTCAGAGAGGAGAAGACCTTCACCTCCCCTGAAGAATTGGTTCGACAGATAGAGAAAGATATCCAGCGGGCAAAGGAGATCTTGCGGAGACAATGAATTGGAAGTCCTTGATTGGGTTCGCCATCAGCTTTTTTTTCCTCTTTCTGGCATTTCGAAAGATAGACTATCGCCTGCTGCTAGAGAGTCTGCGGGATGCCAATTATATCTATTTAGCCCCTGTAGTCGTCATTATCTTTTTAAATATGGCCCTGAGGGCCTTGCGATGGGGGTACCTGCTGCGCCCCATTAAAAAGATTGGATTTCCCAGCCTATTTGCAGGTATCATCATCGGCTTTATGGCGAACAATGTCCTCCCGGCTCGTATGGGAGAGATCGTGCGGGCATACATAATTGGGCGCAGCGAGAGGATCAGCAAAAGCTCATCTTTTGCCACCGTTGTAGTAGAGAGGCTATTCGATGGGTTTACCGTATTGGGATTGCTCCTGGCGGTCCTGCTCTTTATCAATCTACCCCCGGGGAACACATATTTTAAGAAGGGACTGCAGGTGGCAGGGTATGTGAGTTTGGCCATCTATACCGTTACATTCGTGATATTATTTATTATTAAAAAGAAAACAAGGTGGTTTCTCAAGTTTGCCTCTCTCTTAATACGTCCCTTCTCCTCAGGATTGACCGAAAATGGGATCGCCCACATCTACTCCTTTAAAGAAGGCCTTCTCTCGGTAGAAAGCTTAAAGGCCATATTAATCACCTTTCTTTATTCTTTACTTGTCTGGGGGGGCTTCGCCTATGCCATTTATATTGCGGGGCTTTCCTTCGGGCTCAACCTATCAGTCTCCGCCTCCTTGTTGATCTTGGTGGCTATATGCCTGGCCATGATCATTCCCTCCACCCCAGGCTACATCGGAACCTACCACGCCTCGGTAACCTACGCCCTCATTCTCTACAGCGTGCCTCCGGAAAAGGCATTGGGGCTTTCCATTGTCTTTCATGCCGCCAACTATATCCCGATTACGCTGGCGGGCCTCTTTTACCTCTGGAGGCACCACTTAAGCCTAAGGAGGATAAAAGAGGAGGAAGGAGGTTAAATCTCCTTTTGCCTGTTGATTAAATGATAGACTGCTTAAATAAAAAAAGCGGCCCCTCTTAAGGAGGCCACTATA
>QMLM01000015.1 GCA_003646745.1 Deltaproteobacteria bacterium
CCCTAACGGTGAGGGATAAGTCCATCTTTAAATGGCTCCCACTTTTGGGCATTGCAGCAGGAGGAATTGGTTTTTACACCATCCCCTTTCTCTGGGGTTCCCTCGTGGCCCCTGCTATTAGCCATATGGATGGAACCCTGGTACCTGTAGTGGAGGGCAAAGCGGCGGATAATATCATCCAAGTGATCATAACCAGATATCTCCCAACCTGGTTCTCAACCTTTGCCCTCATGGGAGTTGTCGCCGCTGCGCTCTCTACTGCGGCAATACAACTTATGACATCGGCAATTTTAGTCTCTAGGGACTTGATCCATGGGTTTATCAAGCCCGATGCCACCGATAAACAGCTTATCATCTGGACAAAATTAGCAGTTATAGGGTTGATCATCCTCTCCCTGGGGATTGCCCTCTGGAACCCTATAGCCCTAGCCCTTTATCTCACCCATGTGGCCGTGCCCGGTTTTGCCCAGTGGGCACCTTGCCTTGTGGGTGGCGTTCTCTGGAAGAGGGGGACGAAGCAGGGAGCGATAGTAGGAACCTTGGCCGGAACAGCTACCTTAGTTGTGGGGTTTATCTTTAAATTCTCCAATGCCATAATCCTCTCCTTTATTATCAACGTCATCCTTTACATAATCGTTAGCCTCTTTACCCCCAAGCCATCGGAGCAGGTAGAGGGGATATTCTTCGATGAGGTGGATGAGTTCTTAAAAGAGAAGGTCTGATGGAGTGGAGGCTGATTTGTAATACCGAGGCAGGGGTAGCAGATCTATTGGCCCTGCCAGCGGCTGTGGCTGAGGCCAGGATAGCGGGACGCTATATCCTCGCCCAAAGATCTGTACCGGAGACGATAATCCTTCAAAGGGTTAAGAGAAAAGGAATCTTGGCCGGTGCGGAGGTGGTGATAGACAAAGAAGGAGCACAAAGGAAGGGGATAGAGGTCGCCACACAGCCTAGGGGAGGACGCCGGGGGGCACGTCCGGCAGAGACGATCTCCCTTCAAGAGTTGATGCTCAAAGCGAAGGACAAATTCAGCTCGGCAGATAGCCCGCCCGATGAACTCGCTGCCCTCATCTACACCTCCGGCACCACGGGAAATCCCAAGGGGGTAATGCTCACCCACGGTAACTTCTTGGCCGAGTGCGAGGCGACCTCAGAGATCATAACCACCACCGAGGAAGATAGATTCGCCAGTCTGGTCCCCTTCTTCCACATCTATGGCTTAGCCATTGGTCTAGTTGTCTCCCTTTTCCGGGGCTGTGGCACGGTATTGTTCCCCCAATATTCCCCGCGCCAGTTCCTCAAAAGGATGGGCCAGGAGAAGGTCTCCATCCTTATCGCTATCCCCACCCAATACCATCATCTTCTGCTTGCCGCAAAGAAAGGGCTCATCCATCATCGCTGTCTGAAGTACTGCATATCAGGAGCTGCCCCCTTGCCTGTAAAGGTCATTCAGGCCTTCAAAGAGACCTTCGGGGTCGGTATTCTAGAGGGATATGGTCTCACTGAAACTACTGCCGCTGTAGCAGTGAACCCCCATGAGGAGGCAAAACCAGGATCTGTGGGTAAGGCAGTCAAAGGCATCCAAATAAAGATAGCCGACGACCATGGTAATGCATTACCGCCTAATAAGGTGGGGGAGGTATTGGTGAAAGGGGAGGTGGTGATGAAGGGATATTACAACCTCCCGCAAGAGACCCAAGAAGTCTTAAACGATGGTTGGCTTCGCACAGGTGATTTAGGATATCAAGACGAGGAGGGTTATTTCTATATCACGGAGAGGAAGAAGGATATCATAATAAAGGGGGGATTTAACATCTCCCCGGCAGAGATAGAGGAACTGTTGTGCTCTCATCCCAAGGTAAAAGAGGCAGCCGTGGTGGGGCAAAAGGAGAAGGAGGACAGAGAGGAGGCCATAAAGGCCTTTGTCGTCCCAGCCGAGGGGGAGGAACTCACCTCAGCGGAGATCATCGGATACTGTAGAATGAGACTAGCCTCATATAAGGTGCCCGACGAGGTAGAGTTTCGGCAGAACCTGCCTAAGAGCGCTACGGGCAAGGTGTTGAGAAAGGAACTGCGGCAGGGATATAAGGACTTAAGGGTGATAGAGAGGGAATGAATTTAGGAAGACTCCTTGAAGAAAGGGCAAAAAAGCATCCCAAAAGGGCCGCCCTCCTATATGAGGGCAAAGCCATAAGCTTTGAGGAGCTAAACAAAAACGTAAATAGGCTTGCCAATGGCCTAAAGGATCTCGGCATAAGCAGAGGGGATAGGGTGGCCATCATGCTCCCCAACACACCGGAGTTTGTCTATTCATTTTTCGCCTGCCAGAGGCTAGGTGCTGTAGCGGTTCCCTTCAACACGATGTATAAGGGCGGTGAAATACTATATATCCTCAAGGACTGCGGGGCGAAGGCGGTCATCACCCTTAATAGCGCCGTCCCCCTTATCAATGAGATCCGCCCAGAACTCCCCCATCTGCAATACATTATTACCACAGGAGAGCGCAATATTACCTTTGCCGATCCTGACTCCACGCTGTTCCTGCAGGGGGTTTTATCCAAAGCCGTGTTTAGGGATCTGGATGAGGCCTACAGTAGGATAGGGGATGCCATGGTCCAGGGGCTTCGGAAGTTGGGTTTGAAGGAGGTATGGTACAAGCACAGAGGAAGCCTCCGCATAAGGGGGAGAAAGATAGCTGGTTTCTATTTCTCAGAGATAGAGGATCTGTATATCTTAAATGTTATCTGTTTTCTCACCCCTTTTGACCCTACAGACTTCTTCTCCGTCATCTGGGTCCCACCAGAGGTAAAGGACAAGGTCATAGAGCCCCTGACCTCGATCCAAGAGGAACTGGGCAAAAGACCTACCGATGAGGAAATTAAAAGGGCGATCTTGAGCGCCCTTGAGGAAAAGTTGGGGACTAAGTTAAAAGAGGGCGCCTTAACGAGAGATGAAAAACTTGGCTACGAAAAACACAAGGCGCTGGCCAAAAGAAGGTGAAGTACACAAGTCATCCCTTTTCCCGGATAACCTCCTCTTTAAGGGGAAACCTGCCGCAGCTAAACTTTCCTTCCGGACAATACCCTAGGCGTTCGCACTTCGCCCCACCATTCTCAAATACTGGAGGCAGCTCCTTTCGGCATATCTCCAGCATTTTATTCGCCAATGTCCTTATCTCCCATTGAGCCCGTTGGCAACACCTCTGGGCGAAAAAATGCAGCAGCTCCCTGCAATTCATAGTGACCACGATCTTGGTCTCCGCGGCTTGAGGGAGGATAAACCTCGCATCCTCATAAGCCTTCTCCCCTGTAATCCCTTTTTCCTTAAACCTAGCCACCAGATTCAGATAGCCCCGCTGGATCTCCTCCATGAGCCGCGAAAACTCCTCCCGCAATATATCGTCTTCTGCAATGGAAGGGGGCACAATGTAGTTAAATCGCTCCATGGGCACATACCTTTGGCTCTGCTGGGAATAAGAAGCTATTCTATATCTTACCAACTGGTGGGTCAAGGCCCTGGAAACTCCTTCGATGGCGAAGGTGAATTTCACATGCTCCAGGGGACTGTCGTGGCCGGAGTTCATCATCTCTCTGATAAAGGAGGCCTTGTGTTCATCGCTTATATCCTCCTCCCACATATCTCCTGCCCAGCGAGATGAGTAACACTGCCGGTACGCCACATAGAGTAAAGAGAGGGGGTCATCGCTCAAATCCAAAAGCCTCACCTTTAATCCTATCGGGGGCATTTTCCCTCCTTTGTCCGGTTTGTTGCCTCCCATTTTAGCCTAATTAAAGGGCATCTTGCAAAGGTTTTCGGGACTTGCATCCTTATCCCAAAATTTGTATGCTGTGAGGCATGAATCGAGTAGTGATTACAGGGGTAGGAGCCATCAGCCCTATAGGGATCGGCAAGGAGGAATTCTGGCAGGGTTGTGTAGAAGGCCGATCGGGTATCCGCCCTATCCAGGGTTTTGAAGTGGCTCACCTTCGCTCTAGATTGGGAGGGCAAGTAAGCGACCCAGATTACAAGAAATACATAAAACCGGGTAACTTGCGCCGTATGGACCGCATCAGCAGGATGGTGGTGGCCTCGGTGAAGCTCGCTATGGACGATGCGGGCTTAGTATTGCAAGAGGAGAGCCCTGATAGGGTAGGGATCATGATAGGAACCGGGCTGGGGAGCTCCAAGACGGTGGATCTCTTTTTCCGGGATCTGGTACGGGATGGACCGGATGAGGTAGCACCTTTACTGTTTCAGACCTCGGTCCCCAATGCCATCTGCAGCCACGCCTCTATAGAGTTTGGCATTAAAGGAATAAACTCCACATTCTCCCATAAAGAGGCCTCAGCCGAGAGCGCCATCGTTCATGCCTTCGAGGCCCTGCGCCGTGGAAAGGCGGAGGTTGTCTTTGCTGGAGGGGCGGATGAGATCAGCGAGCCTCTTTACAATGTATACGCCACCCTAGGGGCCCTCTCTCCACAAAGATCCCATTATCTTGAGGGAATGAGACCCTTTGATCGCACCAGAAACGGCATTGTCCTGGGGGAGGGAAGCGGTGTGATGGTCATGGAGACCTTGGAGCATGCAAAACGGCGTGGGGCTACTGTCTACGCAGAAGTGGTGGAGTACGGGATGAGCGGGGGCAACTATGGGATCTTAAGTTACGACAAAGACGGCCACTCCATGGCCATGGCTATTAAGCAGGCAGTAAGAGACCTGCCCCAAGTTGATTATATCTGTGCCGCAGCCAATTCCACTCAGGTCTTGGATCGTGCCGAGACAAGGGCCATCAAAGAGGTGTTCGGGAAAAGGGCCGAGGAGATATCCATCAGCACCATCAAGGCGATGACCGGAGAATTTGAGGCCTCAGGTGGAATTAGGGGTTGTGCGACGGTATTGAGTATAAAGGAGGGGATCATCCCCCCTACCATCAACTACAAAGAACCCGACCCTGAGTGCGACCTAGATTATACGCCCCAACAAGCTCGAAAGAGAGAAATAGAATTCGCCCTCCTCAACGGCTTTGCCAACGGGGGAGCCAATATCTCCATCCTCTTCAGGAGGCCTACTTAAGGGTCTACCCTTCTTGCTTGGCGTACCTTCCGAGGGGCAGCCAACCATACAAAGATGCAGGAGGATATACTCACAAAGGCTGCAAGGACAAAGGCCCATAGATAGCTCTGGGACACATCAAAGATGAACCCTGCCACCCAGGCCCCAAGGGCACCTCCGATCCCTATGATCCCCTCCAAGATGCCGTAGATGAGGCCGAACCTCCTCCCCTGAAAGAGATCAGCAGCCGCTGCCATAAACATAGGAGCTGTAACCCCCCAGCCTGCACCAAAGAAGATGGTGAAAGGCAGCTCTCCATCCCCACAGTGAGATAAAGTGCTGAGATAGGGGGACCAAAAGGAAGGTCCCCAACCCCATCCCAGATACGGCAAGGCCACTGGCCACCCCTCTCTTTTTTTCAAACCAATGGGCCAGGATGGCGGTGTAGGAGACAATTCCGATGCATGTAACTCCTATGCCTACGATTGCCCCATAGATGAGGTAAAATTGAAGGAGGATCTCTATATAAGCACAGAGGATAAGCCCAGAGGCCAATAACAATATCCCCGGGATGATGATGCGGCGGGGGCCAAAGCGGTCGATCAACCCCCCCACCAAGGGCGCCATAACGGTATAAGTGATCAGGGCCATAGACTGGCCCCCTGCTGCCTCCCCACGGCTCCAGGGAAAGTCCTCCAGCAGGGCTACGTAAAAGACCGAGAAGGTCGTCCGGATACCGAACCAAAAGGCCATTGAGACTAAAGCAACCCCTACGATGATCCAACCATAATAGAAATGCCAAAGGTGCATCTTCCTTTTGCTCAAGTCCTTTTCTCCCCTCTGCCTTTCGCAACAAAACTCGGATTTGAGGCATCATCTAACTATTTCATCCCCTTCCGGCCTTCGATAAAGCTCCTCAACTTATTCTTTACATCTATTATATCTTCTTTGATGAGCCTTTTTGCCTCTTCAGGCCAATCGGCAAAAATCTCACGATCCCCATATATGAACAAGATAGGCGCCTTTATTATCTTAAAAGAACCCTAACGGCAAATCTTCTCCGAACTTCTTCCCCTGAAATACTTTCAGATCTTGATTAGCTCATACTCCCTGCTGCCAAGACCTATTTCCTCGCCGTAAGCCAGCTGGACCTCCCAGTCTACCTCACGGTGCACTGCGCGAAACTTGTCTGCCCCAGAGGGCAGCCCATCCGTATAAGGGGAATTAGGGCTACCAGGCTGAGCATTCACCAGGTCAACAGAGGCCTGATCTATGGCCACCGGGTCATTGGAGGCGAGGATCCCCACATCTCCCACAATAGGGGCATCACTGTGCCCATAGCAGTCGCAGTAAGGGGAGACTTGGGTGATGAAGTTTAAAAAAGCAACCCTCCCTCCTTTGTTTTTCAAGGCCCCGTAGGCGTACTCCACCATCTTGCGCTGGAACTCCGGAGAGGCCTCGTTCCACTGAATCTGGATGGCCCCTTGGGGGCAAATCACGATGCACTCTCCGCACCCAACACATTTTTGGGGGTCGATAAAGGCCACCTCACCTCTTATCGCGATGGCCCCATAGGCACACCACTGAACGCATGTCTCACACCCTACGCACTCCTTCTTCTTCACCTTTGGCCCCAGGGTGGAGTGCTGGCTTAGCTTTCCCTCTCGGCTGGCACAACCCATCCCGATGTTCTTAATAGCCCCGCCGAAGCCCGATAACTCATGCCCCTTAAAGTGCGCCACCCCGATAAGAGAATCGGCATAGTATATCTCATGTGCTATGCTCACTTCGCGGTAGATCTTCCCCTCTATCGGCACCCGGACGGAGGCGTTGCCCATTAGGCCATCGGCGATAATGACCGGGGCCCCAACTACTGAGAAGACAAACCCGTTCTCCATTGCGGTGGTGATATGGGAAACGGCCTCGGACCTAGAACCACCATATAAGGTATTTGTATCGGTGAGGAAGGGTTTCCCGCCCAGTTCCTTCACCCGCTGGCAGATCCGACGCAGGAAAATCGGCCTTACATAGGCGGTGTTGCCCCGCTCGCCGAAGTGGAGCTTGATGGCCACCATCCCGTTGGGCTTGATCCTCTTGGGAAGTTCTACCCTATCTAACAACTCCCCTATCTTGTCGAGCAAACCCCTTTTGACCTCCGCCCTAAGATCAGCGAAATATACTTTGCTTGCCATTGCTTATTCCTCCTTGGAACCCGAATAAATTTCCCGCAGGACCTTCTCCGCCCCTTGGGCCAAGAGGTCTTCAGCCAACCTCCTGCCCACCTCCTCTGGATCCTCCCCTTCGGCCTCAGCGCGAAAAAACTTGGAGCCGTCAAGACGAGCCACCATCCCTTGCAGAAGGAGTTTTCCTCCCCGCACCTCACCATAGGCAGCTATGGGAACCTGACACCCCCCTTGCAGTTGCCGCAGAAAGGCCCTCTCTCCCCTCACGGCCATGGCGCTTTCAGGATGGTGGAGAAAGGCGATCAGCTCGTTGGCCTCGGCATCTACCCGACACTCGATCCCTAAAGCCCCCTGTCCGACGGCCGGAAGCATCACCTCGGGGGTGAAATATTCGGTAATCTCCCCCTCCAGCCCCATTCTACAAACCCCGGCGGCAGCTAGAATCACTGCATCAAGGCCCTCTGTCTCCAACTTTCTGATCCTGGTATCTAGGTTTCCACGCAAGGGGACCACTTCCCAATGGGGATTGATCCCCAATAGTTGGGCCTTCCTGCGCAAAGAGGAGGTCCCAATTCTGGCCCCAGAAGGAAGCTCCCGCAGTCCTCGCCCGTTCCTGGAGATCAACACATCCCTAGGGTCCTGCCGCTCCGTGATGGCCCCCAAGTGAAGGCCTGGGGGGAGCTCGGTGGGGACATCCTTCATACTATGCACAGCCAGGTCTATCTCACCACGCAAAAGGGCCTCTTCGATCTCCTTGACAAAAAGCCCCTTACCCCCTACCTTGGCCAGCGGCACATCGGTGATCTTATCCCCTGTGGTCCTGATCCGGACCACCTCCAGGGAAATCTCCGGGTACCTGGCAGCGATCCTGTCCCTTACCCATGTGGTCTGCTTCAGGGCTAGCTTGCTGCCTCTGGTGCCGATTCTTATCCCTTTTTCATAAACCATGCGCCAGGGGCCTTCCCCTCTCTTTGAGGTAGTCCTCGAAGGTCTGATAGGTTTCCTGCACCCACATGGGAAAGCCGAAGACCTCGTGCTTGAAGGCGGTGACCCCTATTTTGAGAAAGTGCTTGTGGTGGTGTCTGAGGATAGGCTTGCGAGAAAAGAACATCTTCCACAGTTCCCGGGGGTGCCAGTAATACTTGCGCATCATGGATATGTGGGCCTCTGTGATCTCCTCCGCTGTGTTGTATCTGGTATCCATCACCGCCTCTATCTGATCGTACTTAGACCAGTCCTTTGTCTTGAGCCTCCCCAGCCTATCCATCTCTTCGAAGAACTTGGTGCCAGGATAAGGGGTGATTACATTAAGGCCAAAATGATCTACATATGGACGGACGAACTTCAGGAGCTCTCGACGATCCTCCTCGGTTTCGTCCCAGAAGCCGATCATCAGGGTGGCCATCACCATCATGCCGTGCTTCTTCACAATCTCCATGGCCCTTTTGTTCTGCTCCATACGGATGCGTTTTTGCACTTCGTCAAGGAACTTCTGGCCGGCGTGTTCCACCCCGATCATAAACTGGTAGATTCCCGCCTCACGAAATCCATCCATCAGGTCTTCATCCCTGATAATCAGGTCCGCCCTAGATTGAACCCAGAGGAGCTGGCCGGTCTTGCGCTTGTTCATCTCCTCGATAAACCCTTCGCCCTTTTCCCGGGTGAGGTTAAAGATGTTATCCCCCACATAGAAGATATGGCGGTTATACTCCTCCTTGAGCAGCTCCAGTTCATCGACGATGAGCTTGGGACTGCGGGTCCGATAGTTCCTCTGCCAGAAGACCGACTCCGAACAAAAGGTGCAACCGAAGTTGCAGCCGCGGGCAAAGTTCACCACCAGGGATCTATCCCCCTCGGAGGGAAGCCCTATATAGGGATGCTCCATATTATAGAGGTGATAAGCAGGCATGGGGAGTTCATCTAGATCTTCGATGAGGGGGCGATGCCCGGTGAAGATGAAGTTGTCCTCCCCATCCAGGTAGGCGAGCCCGAGGATCTGGGAGAAGTCCTCCTGCTTGCGCTCAACTGCCCGAAGGAACTCGTGCATGGTGAGCTCCCCTTCACCCACACAGATAAAATCGATGGCACGGCATTCACGCAGGGTCTCCTCAGGTATGAGAGAGGGGTGGGCCCCACCTATAACGACAATAGAGTTGGGGTTCACGTCCTTGACTAGCCGAGCAGCGTTCATGGCGTCATAGATGAAATAGGTGCAGGCCACGCTGATACCCACTACCTCGGGACGCAAATATCGCACCCTTTCCTCCAATGACCTCCAAGGATGATCCTGAATGGTGCAGTCAAGAAATTCTAAATCAAAATCCCTCTCTAGATAGGCCGCCAACTGCAGGCAGCCCGGGCTGGGGACCCACGCCCTTAAAAACTCCCAGATCTTGTGCGGCGGATCTACCAGTAGAAATTTCATCATCCTCCCCCAAGGGCATGATTAGCTTAATTTACAAAACCACAAGATCCCCATTTTGTCAAAGGGAAAGAAAGGCCGGGACCTTGCTCGCTTTTTATGGCCGATTCTGGTAGTATTTGCCAAAGGTGATTATCTCTGGAGATAAAATGAAGGCTAAGATAAGATTGGAGCTCATCACTGCAGCAGTGGAGGACAACGCCCCCATCCCCAACCTCTCTCTTGCCACGGTAGCTGCCCTCACGCCCCCCCAAGTGGAGATCTCCTTCTCCGACGACCTCATCCATCCCATAGATCTGGATGGCGGCCTGAAGGATGTAAATCTGGTGGGAATCACTTGCTCTACCAAAACTGCTCCTAGGGCTTACGAGATCGCCCGGGCCTATCGCGAGCGAGGGGTCCCCGTAGTTCTGGGAGGGATCCACCCCTCGGCCATGCCCGAAGAGGCCCTCGAGCACTGCGATGCCGTGGTGGTGGGGGAGGCGGAGCAGAGTTGGCCGCGCCTGATAGAGGACTTCCAAAAGGGTAATTTGGAACGGATCTACCAACAGGAGGGCTTCACCCCTCCGGAGCAGATCCCCCAGGCCCGCCGCGACATCTACAACCCCAAAGACTACTTCCCCATTGGCTCCCTACAGGCCACCCGTGGTTGCCCCTATCTTTGTGACTTTTGCTCAGTGAGGAAGTTTTTCGGGGGTACCTATCGCTACCGTCCTCTGGAGGATGTAATAGAGGAGGTCCGCTCCCTACGGCACAAGGTGATCATGTTCGCCGATGACAATATCGTAGGCCACCCTCGCTACTCAAAAGCGTTATTAGAGGCCCTTGTCCCCCTGCGAAAGCGATGGATCGGTCAGGCCTCACTGGCCGGTCTGGAGGATGAGGAAATGATTAAACTCATGGCGAAAAGCGGCTGTATGGGGTTGCTTATCGGTTTTGAGTCCATCTCCGAAGAGAATATCAGGCTCTCAAGAAAGTACCAGAACCGGCCAGATAAGTATCAGCATATTATACGTAATCTGCACCGCCACGGTATCGCCATCTGGGCGTCTTTTCTCTTCGGCTTTGATCACGATGACAAAGGGATCTTTGAGAGGACAGTACGCTTCGCCATCGAAGCCAAGTTCTTCTCAGTGGTCTTCGCGATCCTTACCCCCTATCCTGGCACCGCCCTTTACGAACGCCTGAAGGAGGAAGGAAGGTTGACCTATGAGAAGTGGTGGCTCCTGGAGGATCAAGAGGCCCACGCCCCCCACTTCCACCCCCGGGGGATGACCAGGGAGGAGCTCCGGGAGGGGTGGGAATGGGCCTGGCGGGAGTATTACTCCTACTCCTCCATCCTGAAGAGGTTTCAATGGGAATATCCCCCCAACTTGGTCAATAAGGTCATCTACTTTCCCTTCAACCTCTTTCAACGCCGCTTTGTACACAAAAAGATCCTCGGCGGAGAGAGGCTCGGGTGGACCAAAATGCCCTGGAGGGGGAAGGTTAAATAAGGCAGGGTGTAGGCTTGACTTCGCAACTGGGGATGTGTTAGCAATGGTTAAATTTTAGATGGGGGGTGAACTTGGGGAAGAAGAAATTGCTTTGTGCCTTTGCCTCCCTTTTTCTGATAATTGGATGTGGTGGGGGAGGTGGAGGACTCAAAGGACTCCTTCCATCCACTGCTGAGGTGCAGGGAATCAAGAAAGAGGGGAGAGCCCAGCTCTATGAGGGGAAGAAGCTTTTCGACTACATGGATGGAGGGGCGGAGCTCTTCTATGAATACGGCTTTGAGCGGGCATGTGTGCAGAGATATAAGGTCGCTGAGGGGGAGGTAACGGTGGAAATCTATCAAATGGACCTTCCCACCGATGCCTATGGGATCTATACCTTCGACACACAAGGGGAGCACCCCCAGGTGGGGCAGGAGGCCACCTATGAGAAAGGGCTTCTGACCTTCTGGAAGGGAAGATACTTTGTCCGGGTCTTCGCCCAGAATGAAGGGCTCAAAGAATCCATCTTGGCCCTGGGGCGGGTCATCTCTCAAAAGATCACTGAGAAAGGGAATCGGCCTGAAATCCTGGAGTTTCTCCCTCCTGTTCAAATGAGGATACGGGATACCCTGCTATATCTCCGCGGGATGATCGCCCTGAACAACGCCTATTTTCTTTCCCACCAGAACGTCCTCTCTCTAGGGGAGGGTGTTGAAGGGATTACCTTTAAATACTTGCAAGAGAACCAACCCCTCAGGGTTGTTATGGTACGCTATCCGGGAAGCCCCCGGGCCGAGAAGGCCTTCCAGTCTTTTTGTGCGTCTGGTGTCATTAAAGAAGGAATTCTGAAAGATGAGGGCTTTCTGGGCAAGAGTAGAAGGGGTTATGGAGGGGTCAAATTGGTGGAAGATCTTTTAATTTTGGTCCTTGATGGGAAAAACCTAAGGACTGTAAAAAGGGCCCTGAGAACACTGCCGTATAAACATAAAGGAGATAAATGATGAAAAGGATAACGGCAGCCATTTTTCTGGGAGCGGCAGCTGGGGCCATAGGGGTTTTTGTGTACGATCTGACCGATCAACGGATCTGGGGGTGGTTGACCATTGGGGTCCTGCTGGGAATCTCCTTTCAGGTCTCTCACCTCGCCAAAAGAAGATGGCTTTGGTGGGGGCTCTTAGGGGGAAGTGCCATTTTGGCCGGTTGGTACTTGGGCAGGGGGATGAGGTACCCCATGTTCGCTTGGCCTTTGCTGGGGACGGTATTGGGTGCCTTTTGCTCCCATAATGGGTTAAGGAAGAGGATCGGCGGAGGTGGAATCGGCTTTTTGGGCGGATTTGTTGGGATACATATTTTGCCACTTCTCACGATGTTCGTCCTGCCAGTGCTGGGGCTTCCCACCACCTTTGACTACGACATTGAGGGTTTGGGGCTGGTGGTGGCCGGGGCCTTCATTGGTGGAACAACCGCCTGGTTAAAGAGGAGATGAATATGGAGATTTCCCGCCGAGAGTTCATCAAACTGGCCATGGGGGGAACCTTGGCCTTTTCCGCTTGGAGCACTGGATGTGCCAAAGGGGCAAAAGAGGCCCGATCAGGGATATCTAACCCCTTTGTGGAGGGAGGCAAACCCCTTTTGGTCTCCGTTCAGGGGAAGGATCCAGAGCGAATGCTGCGCGCCGGCCTGGAGGCCTTAGGTGGTCTCAAATCTTTGGTCGGAGATGGGAAAGAAGTCCTCATCAAGCCCAATTTCGTCTTCCCCCAAGCCTTTCCCGTGACCACCGATCCGGAGATGATCTTTCTTGTGGCCCGCCTTTTGCGAGAGGCAGGGGCCTCGGGGGTGGAGGTATTTGATGCACCCGGGACCTACTTGGTGGGCAGTGAGCGAGAGACCTTTGACTTCTATGACCTAGTCCGAAGAGGGAGGCAAAGGGGAATAAAAGTCACTTACGGCGATGCAGGGCGCCGCCGGGAGTATGTGAAGACAAAAAGGCAGGGATGGCGTGCCTACCCCGAAATCCTCGTGCACAAGAAGATCTACCATGCACCGGTGATAGTCAACATGCCTTGCCTGAAGAGACATCATACCTCCTATCTCACCTGTGCCCTAAAGAACAACTTCGGGGCCATCTATGGGGCCCAGCGCTGGGACGCCCATATCCGGGGAGAGGGGTTTGAGAAGATGAGCGAAAAGGCCCATGAGAGGGCCAAGGCACCCTTCCGGGATGAAACCCACTTCATGACCGCTCTGGCCGAGTTCGCCGATGCAGTGCGCCCTGAGCTCTCCATCGTTGACGCCAGAGTAATCCTTATTAAAGGAGGCCCCACCAGGGGGAAGGGGGAACTCAAGAAGGGTGTCAGTAGGTTCATCCTGAGCGGGGATATGGTGGCCCTGGATACCTACTGCTCGCAGATTATGCAGGAGTACGACGAGACCTACACCACTGAGATGATCACCCCCTACTTGAGGGTGGCTGAGAGACTAAGGCTGGGAACCATGGATCTGAAAAAGGTAAAGGTGATCGAGCTCAGGGTATGAATATGAGATAGAACACTCGTCAAAAAGGATAAGGCAGCTCTTCAAGCTTACGCTTTATCTGCCTCTCTAACTCATCCAAGTTAAGTCTCCTTTCGGTATCCACCCTCAGCAGATGCCTTTCGGGGATCTCCGTGGGCTCCTCATAAGAGGCCATCTGGGCCTCCATGAGGTCTGCTCGGGCATCGGAGATGTCCCTGCCCCTGCTTTCCCTATCCTGAAGGCGTTTTAAAATGGCCTCTTTGCGGCAGAGCGTCTGGATGAAGAGAAAGGGACAGCCATTGGCTTGCGCGAAGGCAGCCACTTTCTCACGCTGCCATCCCTTAGAGAAGCTAGCATCCAAGATCACGGGCAGACCCGCCGCAAGGATCCCGCGGGCCTCGACTAGGAGCTGATCATAGACCTTTTTTGTAAAGGCCTCAGAGTAGATCCCCTTCCCGAAGGGCTCATAGCGATGCTCTGTAACTTCTACCCCGGCGATGGCCTTGCGGACGGCGTCAGATCGGATGACGACTCCCCCCAGTAAGTTGGCCAGAGTGCGGGCAAGGTGGGTCTTGCCGCTACCGATAACTCCAGTGGTGGCTAGCAGGATCGGCCTCTTTCCCCTTTTCAGGTAGCGATAGGCAAGGGAAAAGTAACTTTCCGCCTTCTGCTTCGCCTCCTCTTTCTGCTGATGGGGCAGTCCCTCCGTAGAAGACTCAAAGCTTGCGATCTTCCCCCTCACATAGGCGCGGTAGATTTTGTAGAAGTCCAGCACCCCTACAAGACCATAGTCGCCGGTATGCTGGAGGTAGGTGTTCAAGAACCTGTTAGCCAGCCCCATGAAGCCCCTATACTCCAAGTCCATGATGAGAAAGGCCACATCGCAAGCCACATCGATGAAGCGGAAGCGTTCATTGAACTCTATACAGTCAAGAATATAGATCTGATCCCAGAAATAGATGTTTTGCGCATGAAGATCGCCGTGGCAGTTTCGAATCCTTCCTTCCTTCATCCTTTCTGTAAAAATCTCGCCCTCCTCATCCAAAAAAGCATAAGAGTAATCCCGCAGCTGCTGAAACCATTTCTCGGGGATAGTCGTCCCGATGTAACTTTGTGTTTGCTCAAAATTTTCCTCGATGCTGATGCGGATTCGCCCTGC